>NZ_JBQPOM010000012.1:0-241884 GCF_052220145.1 Vagococcus sp. WN89Y
TACCACGGCCGGAGATAGAGAATACGTCTTCGATCGGCAGCAGGAACGGCTTGTCAATTGCGCGCTCCGGTTCCGGGATGTAGGAATCCAGGAAGCCAGCCAGTTCGATGATTTTCGCTTCCCACTCGGCGTCGCCTTCCAGCGCTTTCAGAGCAGAACCACGAACGATCGGCGTGTCGTCGCCCGGGAAATCGTACTGAGACAGCAGCTCACGCACTTCCATCTCAACCAGTTCCAGCAGCTCTTCGTCATCAACCATGTCGCATTTGTTCAGGAACACGATGATGTACGGAACGCCTACCTGACGACCCAGCAGGATGTGCTCACGGGTCTGCGGCATCGGGCCGTCAGTCGCAGCAACAACCAGGATCGCGCCATCCATCTGCGCAGCACCGGTGATCANACGAGCAGCACCGCCGTAGGTTTTAGCCAGAACGGTAGTGATTGCAGCTGTCAGGGTAGTTTTACCATGGTCAACGTGGCCGATAGTACCGACGTTGACGTGCGGTTTTGTACGTTCAAATTTTTCTTTAGACACGGCTATATTCCTTACTATAGTGCTCTCTCCTTCTGGAGAGAGCACGGGACTTTGGTTTTAACCCTGTGGCTTATTTACCACGGGCTTCGATAACGGCCTGAGCAACGTTGTTCGGTGCATCATCATACTTCAGGAATTCCATAGTGTATGATGCACGACCTTTGGTCAGAGAACGCAGCTGAGTTGCATATCCGAACATTTCAGACAGCGGTACTTCAGCATGGATCTTAACGCCAGTGACTTCAGATTCCTGACCGCGCAGCATACCGCGACGACGGCTAAGGTCACCGATAACATCACCAGTGTTCTCTTCCGGGGTCTCCACTTCAACCTTCATGATAGGCTCAAGCAGAACTGGTTTCGCTTTCTTAAAGCCTTCTTTAAAGGCAAGAGACGCAGCCAGTTTAAACGCCAGCTCAGAGGAGTCAACGTCGTGGTAAGAACCGAAGTGCAGACGCACGCCGAGATCCACTACCGGGTAGCCAGCCAGAGGACCAGACTTCAGCTGCTCCTGGATGCCTTTATCAACGGCCGGGATGTATTCGCCAGGAATCACACCACCTTTAATGTCGTTGATGAACTCGTAACCTTTCGGGTTAGAGCCCGGCTCCAGCGGATACATGTCGATAACAACATGACCGTACTGACCGCGACCACCAGACTGTTTGGCGTGTTTACCTTCAACATCGGTAACTTTCGCGCGAATCGCTTCACGGTAAGCAACCTGAGGTTTACCAACGTTAGCTTCAACGTTGAATTCACGTTTCATACGGTCAACGATGATGTCGAGGTGCAGCTCACCCATACCAGCGATAATGGTCTGGTTAGATTCTTCGTCAGTCCATACGCGGAATGACGGGTCTTCTTTCGCCAGACGGCCCAGAGCCAGACCCATTTTTTCCTGGTCAGCTTTGGTTTTCGGTTCTACCGCGATGGAGATTACCGGTTCCGGGAATTCCATACGTTCCAGAATGATCGGATGTTCCGGGTCACACAGGGTGTCACCAGTGGTCACATCTTTCAGACCGATAGCAGCAGCGATATCGCCCGCGCGAACTTCTTTGATCTCTTCACGTTTGTTAGCGTGCATCTGAACGATACGACCGAAACGCTCACGTGCAGATTTCACGGAGTTCAGGATGGTATCACCAGAGTTAACAACACCAGAGTACACACGGAAGAAGGTCAGGTTGCCCACGAACGGGTCGGTAGCGATTTTAAACGCCAGAGCAGAGAACGGCTCATCATCGCTCGCGTGACGCTCAGCCGGAGTATCTTTACCGTCGTCCAGAATACCGTTGATCGCAGGTACATCAGTCGGGGATGGCAGGTAATCAATTACCGCATCCAGCATCGCCTGAACACCTTTGTTCTTGAACGCAGAACCACAGGTTACCAGGATGATTTCGTTGTTCAGAACACGCTGACGCAGAGCTTTTTTAATCTCTTCTTCAGTCAGTTCTTCACCACCCAGGTATTTTTCCATCAGCTCTTCGGAAGCTTCCGCTGCGGATTCGATCAGGTTCTGGTGCCATTCTTCAGCCAGTTCCTGCATATCAGCCGGGATGTCTTCGTATTCGAAGGTAACGCCCTGATCTGCATCGTTCCAGTTGATGGCTTTCATTTTCACCAGGTCAACAACACCGGTGAAACCTTCTTCAGCACCAATTGCCAGCTGCAACGGAACAGGGTTCGCGCCCAGACGGGTTTTGATCTGACCAACAACTTTCAGAAAGTTCGCACCCATGCGATCCATTTTGTTAACGAACGCAATGCGTGGAACTTTATATTTATTAGCCTGACGCCATACGGTTTCAGACTGCGGCTGAACACCACCAACTGCGCAGTAAACCATTACCGCACCGTCAAGAACACGCATTGAACGTTCAACTTCGATGGTGAAGTCAACGTGCCCTGGGGTGTCGATGATGTTTACGCGATGCGGTTCATACTGTTTCGCCATACCAGACCAGAATGCGGTAGTCGCAGCGGAGGTAATGGTAATACCACGCTCCTGCTCCTGCTCCATCCAGTCCATGGTTGCGGCGCCGTCATGAACTTCACCGATTTTGTGGTTAACACCGGTGTAGAACAGAATACGTTCGGTAGTCGTGGTCTTACCGGCGTCGATGTGCGCACTGATACCAATGTTACGGTAGCGTGCGATGGGTGTTGTACGAGCCATTTGATTCCTCGTTTATCTCTTTAAGGCGCTCAATTAAGTTACCCAGAGCGGGCCGCTTAGCTGAAGCGCCCGTCTGGTGACTAAAACTCCGCAGGAATTACCAGCGGTAGTGTGCGAACGCCTTGTTGGCTTCGGCCATACGGTGAACGTCTTCACGTTTCTTCACTGCAGTACCTTTGTTGTCTGCAGCATCAGAAAGTTCGTTCGCCAGGCGCAGAGCCATGGATTTATCACCGCGTTTACGAGCAGCTTCAACGATCCAACGCATTGCCAGAGCATTGCGGCGAACCGGACGGACTTCAACTGGAACCTGATAAGTAGAACCACCAACGCGGCGAGACTTAACTTCGACAGTCGGGCGCACGTTTTCGAGAGCGATCTCGAAAGCTTCCAGTTCAGTTTTACCAGAGCGCTGAGCCAGGGTCTCCAGCGCGCTGTATACGATTGATTCTGCAGTAGATTTTTTACCGTCTACCATCAGGATATTTACAAATTTAGCCAGCAGTTCTGATCCGAACTTCGGATCCGGCAGAATTTTACGCTGACCAATAACACGACGACGTGGCATGGAAATACTCCGTTGTTAATTCAGGATTGTCCAAAACTCTAAGAGTTTATTTTGACATTAAAGTTAAAACAGTTTGGCCTTACTTAACGGAGAACCATTAAGCCTTAGGACGTTTCACGCCGTACTTGGAACGAGCTTGCTTACGGTCTTTAACACCGGAGCAGTCAAGCGCGCCACGTACAGTGTGGTAACGAACACCCGGAAGGTCTTTTACACGACCGCCACGGATCAGGATCACGGAGTGCTCCTGCAGGTTGTGACCTTCACCACCGATGTAGGAAGTCACTTCGAAACCGTTTGTCAGACGAACACGGCATACTTTACGCAGTGCGGAGTTCGGTTTTTTCGGAGTGGTGGTATATACACGAGTACATACACCACGTTTTTGCGGGCATGCTTCCAGCGCAGGCACGTTGCTCTTTGCAACTTTGCGCGCGCGTGGTTTGCGTACCAGCTGGTTAACTGTTGCCATTAAATAGCTCCTGGTTTTAGCTTTTGCTTCGTAAACACGTAATAAAACGCCCTCATATATTATGAGGACGCAGAATTTTATGGCTGTGCTTAAAAGGTGTCAAGAAATATACAGTGATCCTGGGTTACCAACACATCTGAACAGCATGTTTTACCGTCAGACTTACGAAATCATTATAGCTAACCCTGGCGACACTGCTCGAAATTTGACCAGAAAGACCTCGCGCATCAACGTCTTCAGCCAGCGCATAGACATTAATGGGGGCGTTTAACAATAATGCAAGATAATGACTGCCTTCAAGCGCCGCCGTCACCCCGTCGCTGAGCAGCAGCACGTCATCGCCGGGGCTGAGCAGGCGCAGCAGGGCAGCCATATCGCAATGCCAGGGAGAGTGGGCCAGAGTATGCAACATAAACGCCTCAGAAGGTCATCACGACGTGGTAGTGGGAGAGTTTTTCACGCAGTGCTTCCGGCTCCAGGCGCTGCACGGGTAATACAAATGCAGTCTCTTCGCCTAAGCCGCGCTCGCGCAGCGACGCCGCACACAGCCAGCACTGCTCGATATCGTAAAGCGGGAGCACTTTAAATGTCGCGATATAATCCCGCGCCAGCACCGCGCCAGGCTGCTGATTTGCCAGCACCTGAAACACCCCGTCGCCAACAAAAAATACGCCGATATCATCGCTGAACGCAGACGTTGCCAGCAGTGCATCCAGCCCTTCGCGCCCGGAGGAGGAACCGTGTGGCGCTGAGGTAAACACAAAAGCGATGCGTTTCATCAGAACTGCACCACCCGATCGCAGGAGAGCGCGGCTTCAGCCAGCGCGCCCAGGCCGGTGAGCGCGAAACCTTCTTGCAGGTTTGCCGCAGGTAAACCCAGGCGCTGCGCTTCGTTCTCATCCACCACGCCACGGCGCAGCGCTGCCGCCACGCAGATATGCAGCTCAACCTGGTGTTCTTCATGCAAACGACGCCATGCCCGCACAAGGTCAAACTCATCGCTGGCGGGCGCGGTGAGCGCATTGGCGTTGCTCACCCCTTCACGATAAAAAAAGACGCTGGCGAGCGTGTGGCCCGCAGCCAGTAATGCCTGCGCGAACTGATAAGCGCTGCTGGCTTGCTGGGTGCCGTACGCCGGGCCAGTGACCATTAACGCAAAACGCATCACTTGTCCTGCCCGGAAAAATCACCGCTCTTAAACTGGCGGATATAGAGATAGACCGTGTGTTTGGAGATATTCAGGCGGTCGGCAACCTGGTTTATCGCGTCTTTGATATCGAAGATGCCTTTTTCGTAAAGATTCAGCACTATCTGGCGATTCTTGGCGTTATTAGAAACGTTACGGTCAGCGTTCACTTCTTCGATGGTAAATTCCAGTGTTTGTGTCACCAGGTCTTCCACGGAGGAAGCAAAGTTTACCGCAGAGCCTGCATCAGGCGTTTCCGGCGGGATAAAGGTGCTCATGATTTGCGAGAACGGTACATCGAGGTTCATGTTGATGCACAGCAGGCCTATCACCCGGTGGTCACGATTGCGGATAGCGATCGTCAGCGATTTCATCAGCACCCCGCTTTTGGCACGCGTAAAGTAGCACCGGGAGACGCTACTGTCGGCGCCTGTCATGTCATGCAACATGCGCAGCGCGAGGTCTGTAATGGGGGATCCTATTTTACGCCCTGTGTGTTCACCGTTGGCGATACGGATAGCAGAACATTTCAAATCTTGCAGGGAGTGCAACACGATTTCGCAATGGGAACCGATGAGCATCGCTAACCCGTCCACCACCGCTTCATATGATTTGAGGATATCGAAGTCGGTCTGATCGAAAGGACGTTGATCCAGTAAGTCAAGCTCACTGGTTTCATTGGTTAATAGCGACCTGGACATGAAAAAAAACACTCCTTTTCAGGAGCCTGTCGTTAAGTTTTCAGGGCAGGCTCATTATTTACATGGGATCTAAATTAATACATCCCAGGACAGGCTTTCCACACATTTATCTTTTTAGCCCTAAAACCCCATAAAAAAAATGCCGCCCGAAGGCGGCGTTGTCGCTATTTTACTTCTTGCTGCTGTCCGCAGCTTTCGCGTCGGCAGCGTTTGCCTCAGCGGCTTTATCGCCTTCTTCCGCTTTCGGCGTGGCTTTCACATCCAGCAGCTCGACGTCAAAGACCAGCGTGGAGTTAGCCGGGATGCCCGGAACGCCGGTTTTACCGTACGCCAGTGCCGGTGGGATAACCAGCTTGATTTTGCCGCCTTTTTTGATGTTTTTCAGGCCTTCGGTCCAGCCAGGGATCACGCCGTCCAGACGGAAAGAGAGCGGTTCGCCACGGGTGTAGGAGTTGTCGAACTCTTTACCGTCAATCAGCGTACCTTTGTAGTTAACCACCACGGTATCGCTGTCTTTTGGCGCATCGCCGGTACCTTCTTTCTCAACTTTGTACAGCAGGCCGGTAGAGGACGTTTTCACGCCTTTCTCTTTCGCAAAGGTGTCGCGGAAGGTTTTGCCTTTTGCTTCGTTCTCAGTGGCTTCTTTTTCCATGCGCTCCTGCGCGGCGGTTTTCACGCGGGTTTCAAACGCTTGCAGAGTCTGTTCGATTTCCTGATCGCTCAGTTTGCTTTTATCAGCAAACGCGTCCTGAACACCGGCAATCAGCTGGGTCTTATCCAGTTTGATGCCCAGTTTTTCTTGCTCTTTCAGGGAGTTTTCCATGTAGCGGCCCAGAGATGCACCCAACGCATAGGCAGATTTCTGGTCGTCGTTTTTAAACGCCGCTTTGCTGTCCGCTGCGGTAGCAGTGTTATCTTTTGCGGCGGTCTCTGCAGCAAAAGAGAGCGGTGCATTAAGGGCTACGGCCATTGTGGTCGCCAGCAGCGTAACTTTAAACAGTGATTTCATCCATTTCTCCAGGGCCGGGGCATCTCGCCCCGAGGTTAAACATAAAGTAAGAGACGTACTATAAAACGTTGCGGCGGAAAGCAACATAAGGATGCTCTCCGAAATGCTCTGTTTTGAGACTATTTTTGTTTAAATTAGTTTCTGCTTTCCCTGAACTTAAGCTGTATCGCGTGGCAAAGTTCAGTAAAATCCGCCCGAAGAGTGAAATTTGTGCCGGACGCAGAAGCGAGGTGAAAAATGCAAGCGTTAACAACAGAAGCGCGACTGGCTGAACTGGAAAGCCGACTGGCTTTTCAGGAGATGACCATCGAGGAGTTAAACCAGACGGTGACCGCCCATGAGCTGGAGATGGCGAAGCTGCGCGAGCACCTGCGTTTGATGGCGGAAAAGCTGAAGGCCAGCCAGCCGTCGCATATGGCATCGCCATCAGAAGAAACGCCCCCGCCCCATTATTGAGGCGTAAAAAAAGCGGGTTGCCCCGCTCTTTCGTATTACTGGTATTACTGATATTACGCAATGGCTTTCGCGCTGAAGGAAGGCGGCAAGTCTGAGAATCCCCGGGAGCATAGCTCACTATGTGACCGGGGTCAGAAGACGCAACCAACGCACCAGCAGCGTGAGACGACGCGTATTACGCAATGGCTTTCGCGCTAAAGGAAGGCAGCAAGTCTGAAAATCCCCGGGAGCATAGCTCACTATATGACCGGGGTTAGAAGACGCAGCCAACGCACCAGCAGCGTGAAAGACGACGCGTATTACGCAATGGCTTTCGCGCTGAAGGAAGGCGGCAAGTCTGAGAATCCCCGGGAGCATAGCTCACTATGTGACCGGGGTTAGAAGACGCAGCCAACGCACCAGCAGCGTGAAAGACGACGCGTAATTTAGTGACAGCCGCAACCGCCGCCGCCACAACCACCCTTACCGCCGTGGTCATGGCCATGCTCGTGACCGTGGCCGCCGCAGCAACCGTCATGGTCGTGATCGTGGTCATGATCGTGACCGTGCGGGCCGTGAACGTGGCCATGCGCCAGTTCTTCAGCCGTTGCTTCACGGATTGCGACAACTTCAACGTTAAACTTCAGATTCTGGCCCGCCAGCATGTGGTTACCATCGACGACGACGTGATCGTCTTCAACTTCGGTAATCTCAACCGGTACCGGCCCTTGATCGGTTTCAGCCAGGAAACGCATGCCAACCTGCAGCTCGTCAACGCCCATGAAGACGTCTTTCGGTACACGCTGTACCAGGTTTTCGTCGTACTGGCCGTAAGCGTCATTCGCCGTCACAGCAACATCGAATTTGTCGCCAACATCGTGGCCTTCCAGCGCGTTTTCCAGACCAGAAATCAGGGAGCCGTGACCATGCAGGTAGTCCAGCGGCGCGCTTACCGGAGACTCATCAACCAATACACCGTCTTCTGTACGTACCTGATAGGCCAGGCTGACCACCAGGTCTTTTGCTACTTTCATGATATCTCCTGAGCGTGGGAAAATTACTGGCGCAGATTGTAGCGGAATTCTGCACCCGTGTACCCTTTAGCTTAAAAAAACCTGCCTGATATCGCTAGTCCGGATGAAAAATCCCTATCACTTGCTCTTCTTTGCGAACATGCTCGCGGGCTTCTTTATCTGCCTCGCGCATCTGATGACCGCACTTAACACACTCAACAATATCAATATTATTTTCGCGCCACATCGCCAGCGAATCCTTTTGCTGGCATGAGGGGCACACGGCCCCGGCGATAAAACGTTTACGAACAGCCATTCGATACCCCTTATTCAAACTCGTCCCAGCCATCCAGCTGGCGACGCTCTTGTTGCATTTCACGCTGGAAAATCTCCTCCAGCTCGCGCCGCGCTTCACGGGCGCGGGAAATCTGCACCGTATCCGCCTGCACCGGCATCAGCTCGCGCAGCATACGCATATCGAGACGCCGGAAGTGCAATTGCGCGCGCTGCGCCTGGTGCGGATGCATACCCAGCGACACCAGCGTTTTACGCCCCAGCTCCAGCGCACTGGAGAAGGTTTCACGCGAGAACTGCTTGACGCCCGCCTGCAATAATTCGTGGGCTTCAACACGCCCGCGCGCCCGCGCAAGAATGGAAAGGTGTGGAAAATGTTGCTGGCACAGCGCCACCAGCTTCATGGTATCTTCTGGGTCATTACAGGTAATCACGATAGATTGCGCCGCTTCAGCCCCTGCCGAGCGCAACAGCTCCAGCTGTGTCGCATCACCGTAATAGACTTTATAACCGTACTTACGCATCAAATTGACCGCGCTGATATCACGCTCCAGCACGGTGATCCGCATCTTATTCGCCATTAACAAGCGGCCAATCACCTGACCGAAACGGCCAAAGCCCACCACAATCACCTGCGGTTTATCGTCCTCCACCCACGGGGTTTCGCTCTCTTCTTCCGGGGTATTAAAACGCCGGGAAAGGAACGCATCGATAGCGCGCATCAGAAGCGGCGTGGTCATCATTGAGAGCGTAACGGCCACCAGCAGCAGCGCCATCTGGTCGTCGTGGAACAGGCGTTGCGAAGAGGCGGTGGAGAACAGCACAAAAGCGAACTCCCCGCCCTGGCTGAGCACGCCTGCAAACTGCATGCGTTCCGAACTACGCAAACCATACACACGCGCCAGCAGGTAGAGCACCAGCGTTTTAACCGCCACCAGCACCGCGACGCTGCACAGCACCCACAACAGATGGGTATAGAGCACGCCCAGGTTTAGCGCCATGCCGACAGAGATAAAGAATAGGCCCAACAGCAGCCCTTTAAACGGGTCGATGGCTATCTCCAGCTCGTGGCGATACTCGCTCTCTGCCAGTAATACGCCGGCAAGAAACGTTCCGAGCGCCATCGACAGGCCAAGTGCATCCATAAACAGCGCCGAACCCAGCACCAGCAGCAGCGTCGCCGCGGTAAACACCTCGCGCACGCCGGAGCCAGCAATAAAGCGAAACACCGGGCGCAGCAGGTAGCGCCCGCCAATCAGCACGCCGACGAAAACCAGCACTTTGATGCCGAACTTTATCCAGTCAGGGTGATCGTCACCGTTTCCGGCCAGTAGCGGAACCAGCGCCAGCGCCGGGATCACCGCCAGGTCCTGAAACAGCAGCACCGAGAAACCAAGCTGCCCGGCCTCGCTGCGGTTCATCCCTTTTTCGCGCATCAGTTGTAGCGCCATCGCGGTCGAGGACATCGCCAGACCAATACCGCCCACCACCGCCGCCTGCCAGGAAAATTGCGACAGCATCAATAGCCCGGCGAGGATAGCGGCGCTGAACAACACCTGCGCGGCACCCACGCCAAAAATCGAGCGCCGCAATTCCCACAGCTTCGCGGGGTTCAGCTCCAGACCGATGATAAACATCAAAAACACCACGCCCAGCTCGGAGAAATGCAGGATTTCATCAACATCGCTGATAAAACCCAGCCCCCACGGGCCAATCGCGATCCCTGCCAGCAGATAGCCAAGCACCGCGCCGATGCCCAACCTGGCGGCAAGCGGCACGGCGACTACCGCCGCAAAGAGAAAAAGTACCCCCGCCAGTAAAAGTGCTGAGCCTTCCATCATCGACCTCCAGCGGGAAGCGGTGAGGCGAGCCAGTCACCGTAAGCTTTGGCGTGCAGTTCCAGTTGCTGCGGCGTTTGCCTGCGCGCCCAGTAGACAATGATAGGGCTAAGCCAGTGCATACGGCACATCGCCGCCGTCAGCTCAAACGGACGCAGGATTTCGCTCACCGGGTAACGGTTCAGCCCGTCGTGGCGGTAGGCGGTTTCCGGCTCGCCGGTGGTTATCACGCTGCGCCAGTATTTGCCCGCCAGTTGGTTTCCGCCGACGCCGCTGGCAAAGCCGCGGGTTAATACACGGTCCATCCACTCTTTAAGCAGCGCCGGGCAACTGTAGGTGTATAACGGGTGCTGAACCACAATGACGTCGTGCTCGCGCAGCAACGCCTGTTCATGCGGAATATCAATAAAAAAGTCCGGATAACTGGCGTACAGATCGTGCACCGTTACGTTTTGCAGTTGCGAAGCCGGTTTAAGCAAAACCCGGTTAGCCACCGAGTCCTGTGATTCCGGATGGGCATACAGCAGCAACACTTTCGCTGTCTGCGACATCTATTCCCCTCCCGGGTATGGAGCCTGTAAATGCTTCTGGCAAATTAGCGATTCGCGCGGCCAGAATGATTTTGTCTATCGTCTTCATTTTGGGCTACCATTGCGGGCCCGGTGCGACATTGGCCGCAAGCTTACATTATCACAATCACAAATTAACATAGTCAGAACATACGGCGCCTTATGATTGTTTTCTCCTCGTTACAAATTCGTCGCGGTGTGCGTGTCCTGTTAGATAACGCCACGGCCACCATCAACCCTGGGCAGAAAGTGGGCCTGGTGGGTAAAAACGGCTGCGGCAAATCCACCCTGCTGTCACTGCTTAAAAACGAGATAGGTGCCGATGGCGGCAGCTTCACGTTTCCGGGCACCTGGCAACTGGCATGGGTGAATCAGGAAACGCCTGCGCTGGACGAGGCGGCCATTGATTATGTGATAGATGGCGATCGCGAGTTCCGCCAGCTGGAAGCGCAGCTCAACGAGGCCAACGCGCGAAACGATGGTCACGCTATTGCGACCGTGCATGGTCAACTCGACGCTATCGACGCCTGGACCGTGCGCTCGCGCGCCGCCAGCCTGCTGCACGGGCTGGGGTTTTCTAACGCGCAGCTGGAACGCCCGGTCAGCGACTTTTCCGGCGGCTGGCGTATGCGTTTAAACCTTGCGCAAGCGCTGATTTGCCGCTCCGATCTGCTGCTGCTCGATGAACCGACCAACCACCTGGATCTGGATGCGGTTATCTGGCTGGAGAAGTGGCTGAAAAACTACCCCGGCACGCTGATCCTGATTTCGCATGACCGTGATTTTCTCGATCCGGTGGTGGATAAAATTCTGCATATTGAGCAGCAAAGCCTGTTCGAATACACCGGCAACTACAGCGCGTTTGAGCGCCAGCGCGCCACACGCCTGGCACAGCAACAAGCCACCTATGAAAGCCAGCAGCAGCGCGTTGCCCATCTACAAAGCTTTATCGACCGCTTTAAAGCCAAAGCCAGCAAAGCCAAACAGGCGCAGAGCCGTATCAAAATGCTTGAGCGCATGGAACTGATTGCCCCGGCGCATGTTGATAACCCGTTCCATTTCAGTTTCCGCGCGCCGGAAAGCCTGCCAAACCCGCTACTGAAGATGGAAAAAGTGAGCGCGGGCTATGGCGATCGCATCATTCTGAAGGCGATCAAACTTAACCTGGTGCCCGGTTCGCGGATTGGCCTGCTGGGGCGTAACGGCGCGGGCAAATCCACGCTGATTAAAATGCTGGCAGGCGAGCTTGAACCATTAAGCGGGGAAATCGGTCTGGCTAAAGGCATCAAGCTGGGTTATTTCGCCCAGCATCAGCTGGAGTATTTACGCGCCGACGAGTCGCCGCTGCAACATCTGGCACGCCTTGCGCCGCAAGAGCTGGAGCAGAAGTTGCGCGACTACCTCGGTGGTTTTGGCTTCCAGGGCGACAAAGTCACCGAAGCGACGGCGCGTTTCTCCGGCGGCGAAAAAGCACGCCTGGTGCTGGCGCTGATTGTCTGGCAGCGCCCGAATCTGTTGCTGCTTGATGAACCGACTAACCACCTGGATCTGGATATGCGCCAGGCGCTGACCGAGGCGTTAATCGAGTTCGAAGGCGCACTGGTGGTGGTCTCGCACGACCGGCATCTGTTGCGCTCGACCACCGACGATCTCTATCTGGTACACGACGGCCAGGTCGAACCTTTCGAAGGCGATCTGGAAGATTATCAGCAGTGGCTGAGCGATGTGCAAAAGCAGGAAAACCAGCCTGCGGAGAGCGCAAAAGATAACGTCAACAGCGCCCAGGCACGCAAAGATCAAAAACGTCGCGAAGCCGAACTGCGCGCACTTTCGCAGCCGCTGCGTAAAGAGATTGCCCGGCTGGAAAAAGAGATGGAGAAACTCAACGCACAGCTGGCGCAGGCGGAAGAGAAGCTCGGCGACAGCACCCTGTACGAGCCAGCCCGCAAAGCAGAGCTGACCCAGTGCCTGCAACAACAGGCGTCGGCGAAAGCGGGCCTGGAAGCGTGCGAAATGGCCTGGCTGGAGGCGCACGAGCAGCTTGAAACGATGCTGCAAGGAGAATAATTCGCCTGATGAAACCGGACATCGCCAACGACATCACCTTTCGCAAACTTGCGATTTTCATGACCTTTATGGAGAAGGGAAATATCGCTCGCGCCGCCGAAGCGCTCAACCTGAGCGGTGTCAGCGTGCATCGTGCGCTGCATACGCTTGAAGAGAACGTGCGTTGCCCGCTGTTTGTTCATAAAGGCCGCAACCTGCAACCATTACCCGCCGCGTTTACGTTGCTGGAGTATTGCCAGGAAGTGGTGCAGTTGATGGAGCGCGGGCTGGACGAGGCGCGTAAAACTGCCGGAGTCGGCCAGGGGCGTCTGCGTGTGGGGACGCTCTATTCGCTGACGCTGGAAACCGTGCCGCGCCTGATCATGGGCATGAAGTTGCGCCGCCCGGAGCTGGAAATGGATCTCACCATGGGCTCGAACGAGATGCTGCTGCATATGCTGGAAGAGGGGTCGCTGGATGCTATCCTGATTTCTATCTCAGAGGGCGAAATCGATAGCAACAGTTTCGAAATGCTGCCGCTGTTCCGTGATGATATCTTTCTCACCGCGCCCGCGAGCGCCACGCTGAATACCAACGCGCCTGCCGATCTGCGCGATTACCGTAGGCAAAAATTTGTCTCGCTGGCAGAAGGGTTCGCGACCTATGCCGGGTTCCAGGAAGCGTTTCATATCGCCGGGTTCGAGCCGGAAATCGTCACCCGCGTCAACGATATCTTCTCAATGTTAAGCCTGGTGCAGGCCGGCGTCGGTTTTACGCTAATGCCTGGCCGGATGAAAAAAGTGTATGAAGGCTCGGTGCAGATGCTGCGCCTGGCCGAGCCTTATCAAATGCAGCAGTTGATAGCGATTGTTTTCGCCCGCAACCGCGAGCGTGACCCGAACCTGCTGGCGCTGGCGGCAGAGGGGCGGATGTATGCCCGCAGTCTGGGAGAGGATGTTACGCCTGCGTCCTGAGCCGGTTCGCCAGGTGCACGGCAACGTCAACGCCGCTGCGCTCAAGCGAAATGCACTCCCCTTCCCACGCCGCCTGGCGCGTCAGGCAGGTCAGAATGCCGCCCGGCGGCATCTCTATCGCCAGCCGCCCTTCGCGCTCATTGGCCGCAATCATCGCCTCCTGCCAGCGCACGGTGCGCGCCATATTACCGGCCAGATCGTCGGCAATTTTCTCCGGCTGCCACAGAACGCGCCCGGTGCTGCCGCTTAAATACGCGCGCTTCGGTCGGTTGAGCGTCACGCCCGCAAACGCCTGCGCAAGTTTTTCTGCCGGTTTCGCTAATAGCGCACAGTGCGATGGCACGCTCACCGCCAGCCGTTTCGCTTTGTTCGCGCCTTTTTCCAGCGCGCGCTGCGCCACCTGCGCCATCGCCTCATCACTGCCTGCAATCACTATCTGCGTCTCGGCATTGAGATTCGCGATATACGCCCCGCTACCTTCCAGCAAATGCTCAACCGTGGGCAGCGTCAGGCCCATAATCGCCGTCAGCCCGTAGCCGTGCGGATATGCCTGCTCCATTAAATCGCCGCGCAGAGCCACCAGCTTTAACGCATCGCAAAAATCGAGCGCCCCGGCCACGACCGCCGCCGGATAAGCGCCAATCGACAGGCCACTGACGATATCCGCCGTCACGCCGCGACGTTCAAGCTCGCGCGTCCAGGCAACGCCTGCTATCAGCAGCGAAAGTTGCACCGCACGCGTGTGCTGCAAGGCTTCAGGCGTATCGAGCGTGTCGGCCTCTGCGCCCAACACCTCGCGCGCTTGCGCCATCTCTGTGCCCGGCAGCGCCTGTAACATGCCGGGGCGTTGTGTCCCCTGTCCCGGAAAGGTAAACAGAATCTTCATTATTCCTCCCTGTGCCAGGGGTCGCTGACCAGACGCGGCCCGTGGTTTGTTTTCAACATCACCCGCGCGTCGCGCAGCCACTCCGCCAGCGCAAAGCCGCCGTTGGGCGTCTCTACCTGGGTATCTGCCCGGCACAGCCCACCGCTAAGATACTGCTGCCAGCGGGCAAGCTCGCTGTGGGAAAGCGGCTGCGGCGCGCGGATCAGTAAATCAAGATCGCTTGTGGCGTGAAGAACCGGGATGCCGGTCGCCAGCGCATACGCGGTGCTGCCGGTCACGCCCCAGCACCACGCAAAGCGCAGCTGCGCCAGTTGCAGCGCGAGCTGAACCGGCGGTTGGGAAATAAAAGGCGAACGCAGCAGCGTTTGGGGTTCGACAAGTTGTTCGGGTGAAACCACGCGGGTAACGTGCTCAGGCTTCACCCAGGCCGCGGCGCGCTGCTCGCGACGCATACCACGTACGCCAACCGGCACGCGGCCATTGCTGGCAACATCACGCCGCACCACCACCGGCAGCCCGGTGTGCCAGATCTCATCGACCCAGGCGTCAGTCACACCTTCCAGCGCGTCGCGCGCGGTAAGCCAGAGAAGATCGTGCGGGCGTAATGTTGCGGTCATCGTTACATTCCTGACGTCAGTGAAATAAACAGCGGCAGCGACAGGATACAGAGCACGGAGCTTAGCAGCAGCACAGCTTCTGCGTCCGGCGACTGCACGCCAAAGCGGTTACCGAATACCACACCGAAGAAGCCAGCGGCCAGCGCAATCATCAGGATAGCGGTGATGGCCACCGAGCCGTGCAGACCGAATGCCAGCACAATGCCCCATGCGATTGCCGGTTGGATCAAAAGCTTGGTAATGGTGGAGGTAATCACCATGGTGTTGATAGCCAGTTTACGTGCCGAGAGGATAACACCGGTCAGGAACAGCGCCGCAGCGGTCGCGGAAAGCCCCAGCGGTTTGATGGACGCCAGCAGCAGGTCCGGCATTTTGATACCGATAGCCGACAGCACCACCCCTAACAGCGGGCCCCAGACGATAGGTTTTTTCACCGAACGCCACATCAGTACCGGCAGCATAGCCAGCGTAGACCCGGTGCTGCCGCCTTCGGCGCGTGCTTTTTCACGCTCCAGAATGAGCAGGCAGAACGGCGTCATCAGTACCGAGCCGCAGGCGATAGAAACCGCCACCGATAAAGACGTTGAGGGCACTTCACCCAGCACGCTGCCGAGGATAGGCAGGCCCAGCGCAGCGTAGTTCGGCAGCGCCACGGTCAGCGTCAGCACGGCTGCATCCTGCGGTGATTTTTTAAATACTTTCGTCGCCAGGAAGTAGATGGCGGCGTAGGTTATCCACATCGACAGGGTCAGCACGACGATCAGCGGCGATTGCGCGATGATACCGGCCCACGGGGTCTGCACGGTGGCGCTAAACAGCGCGGCGGGCAGGGCAAAATCCATCACAAAAATATTCAGCAGGGAAACATTTTTGTTGTCGACCATTTTGGCCTTCCCTGCCCAGAAGCCCAGCAGCATGATGACAAAAATAGGCGCGAGGGCATGAACAATTACATAAGTCATAAATCACCTTAAGAAGAAATCACTTCATCTTTCGTACTGCCTTTGCGCAGGCTTCAGGAACGTTTCGTTTCCGTGACTGCCGCCCGCAGGCTGCACGAACGATTGGGTGCTTAGAATCAACGAATGCGATGGTTATTATTTTTTCAGACGTAAACCGTATGGGCGCGGCGAACGCGCCCACAGGTGTTACGGTCTGGCAGGTTGTTGTATTTACCAGCTCGCTTTCATGCGTTCGCGCACAAGGGCGGAGCTGCGGCGGTTGGCAGCACCCAGTCGGTTTTTCAGACTGGTGTCCTGACGCGCGTCTTTGATTGCCTGTTGCAGGGTGGATTTCACCTGCGCCAGATCCGCCTCGGTGGGTGCATCCGGGTTGCTGAGATTCAGCAGATCCGAGAGCAGGCCAAGCGTGGCGTAGTTGCTGATGTCATAAGCCATCGGCGGGATCGTTGCCGCCAGTTTTTCCAGCGCGTCCACGGTGCGCAGCGTAATGCGCGCGGCAGATTCTTTGCCCATGGCATGGATCAACACGCCCGGATCGTTAACCGCAATCAGTCGGTTTGCCTGGTAACCGTGCGCCAGAAACGCGCCGGACATCGCTTTACCAACGATAAGGCCAATCACCGGATGACCCGCCAGGCGAGCGTTGGCATAGGCCGCAGCGGCACCGGCCAGCGCCTGGTGAATACCAAACGCTTCTTCGCGACGGCCATAGGCCTGGCTTGGCACATCAATTACCGCGACGATTGGGCGTTTGCTGCTGCTGTTTGCATCGGCGGCAACGGTTTCGGCGATAACTTTCGCCAGCGTCCAGCCTTCGAGCAGGCCCACTTCACCTTTGGCCGCACGCGGATAGTGGTTGTTAGCGTCCGGCACCACCGCGATAAAACGCGCGGCTTCGCCGTTGATTTCGCCATCAGCAACCTGCACAGACGGGCACAGGCCGCTCAGTCGTTGGGCGTTGGGCGTCAGTTTTTCCAGCCATAATGCGCCGCGGCTCACTGTCGTACTCATGCTTTACCCTCCCCGGCAAACAACGCGCTGATTTGTTCTGCATCCGCTTGTTTGCGGGTGTCGAACTGGCTCAGACGTTGCAAATAGTCGTCGTAGTTATCGGTGCGGTGTCTGGCTGGCACACCTTTGGCAATCGCTTCATTCATTGCCTGTTTCACCGCGTTTACGCCATCACCGACCAGCGCATCCACCAGCCCGCTGCGAGCACGCACTTCGCCGCCGGTCATGCTCCAGATAAACGGACGGTCGCGGGAGTCGTATTCGTCGATGCCAGCTTCCTGCTCAATAACTTGCGGGCCGTTCAGACCGAGGCGCGCTTCGCGGGTCACAATCAGGTAGCTGCACAGCGCAGCAGCGATGGACATCCCGCCGAAACAGCCCACGGTACCGGCAACGATACCGACCACCGGGGTGTAGCGGCGCAGATCGACAATCGCGGCATGGATATCCGCAATCGCCGCCAGGCCCAGGTTAGCTTCCTGCAAGCGCACGCCGCCGGTTTCCAGGCACAGTACCGCCTGAGTCGGAATACCGTTACGGTTATCCTCCGCCGCCAGCTCCAGCGCCGCCGCCATTTTCGCGCCGGAGACTTCGCCCATACTGCCGCCCTGGAAGGTTCCTTCGATGGCAATCACCACCGCTGGTTGACCGTTGATCGTGCCTTTCGCCACCACCATGCCATCATCCGACTGCGGAACGATGCCCTGCGGCCCTAACCACGGCGAGATGATGCCTTCGAACGGGTCAAGCAGCTCACGGTAGCTGCCTTCATCCAGCAGTGCATGGGCGCGTTGACGTGCTTTAAGCTCGATAAAACTGCTGTCGTCACGCATGGCTCACCTCCTCAAATACCTGCTCGATACGGATACGCGCCACGCCAGGCGTTGCCCCGAAATCGTGAATCACCATCTGGCCTGCGGGCAGCGTGCTGACCACGCCAAGACGGTTGAACAGCGCTTCCCAGCGTCCACGGCTGTTTTCCACAGAGGTGGTGATATCAATGGTTAATGTTTGCCCCTGGTCGGCGGTGAATAACACCTCCATATCCCCGGAGCCCACAACGCCTGCCAGCGCTTTACCGCGTAATGCGCGGCTGGCGGGCACGGTTAACGTAATGTGTTCCATAACTTCCTCTTAATTCGCTAAATAAGGCGTGGTGACCCGGTCAAGAAACAGCGTGGCGGCGAGTAAATCTGCCGCGCCCCCTGGTGAGGCGTTAAGTGCCAGCATTCGCACGTCGAGTTCTGCCAGAGCGCGTTGCCCCTGCTCGCTGGAAGCGCCGCCAGCCTGTAACACCGCCTGAGCGCCTTCGCGCATCGCCTTAAGCCCTTCAAGGCCCGCGCGCGATAACACACAGGTATCGCTCAGTGATGTCATGATGGCCATGAGCGCATCCAGCCGCGCCTGCGTCTCGCTTGCACCTTGTTGGCGGCTTTGCAGCAGTTGCGGCAATGCCAGGCGCATAATGTGCGGGAACGCTTGCCGGGCTTCTTCACGTGCTCCGGGTACCCGGTAGCGATGGGTGGCGCGAAGTCCTTTACTAAAGACTTTTGGCGCGGCGTCATCCGGCAAGCTCGCCAGTTGCGCGGCGGTGTTGGCGATAGCCCGGGCAGAACCTTTGCCGCCCAACATGGCTACCGCGCTGACCAGCAATCCCAGCGCCCAAATTGCGCCGCGATGGGTGTTCACACCGCCGGTTGCCGCCATCATTTGCTGTTCGCCTTCTCGTCCGAGTCGCCCTATGGTTTGCCTGAGCGCAATATCGGCGGGCCGCAGCCAGCTCTGTTGCGCCAGCGCCTGAAACGTAGGGGTCAGGCTGTGCGCGGAACGCTCCATCAGTTCGAGCGTTAAATCGTGATGCGCGCCGCTGCCCCGACTGTCCACCAGACCGGGCTTCGGGCTTAAACGTGCTTCGTCAATCAGACACTGTGTGGCGGTGTGCGCCAGACGTAAGGCACCGCCCTCAGCCGCAATCTGTGGCAGAAGTTTCATTACCAGCTCCGGAATTTCGCAGGTGGGTTGTAAAGACCGCCGGACCATTCCACCAGGTCAGCCACGCTGCTGGCCGCCAGCAACGAACGGGTTGCGTCCGTGCGGCGAATACCCATATCTTCCGGGTAAACCACTTTGCCGCTCTGGCGCAGTGCCGCGACGCGTTTGGCATCAACACCCAGACCGATGTCAGTAATACCGGCAACCGCAGCCACCATCGCGCGGCGTTCTTCCAGGGTCTCTGCACGATAGAGGTAAGCAATACCTTCTTCGGTCAGAACGTGCGTGACGTCATCGCCATAGATCATTACCGGCGCCAGCGGCATACCGGCACTTTTCGCCACATCGATGGCATCCAGGTTTTCCACGAAGGTCGGTTTCACGCCAGCCTGGAAGGTTTCAACCATCTGCACCACCAGCTTTTTGCCGCGCTGCATTGGGTCTGGCTCGGTAATCATGTTCAGCCAGGCAGGGGTTGCGTGACGGCGACCGTGCGGGTCATGGCCCATGTTCGGCGCGCCGCCAAAGCCAGAGAGACGACCACGGGTCACCGTTGACGAGTTCGCCAGGCCATCCACCTGCAAGGTCGAACCGATAAACATATCCACCGCGTACTGACCGGCTAACTGGCAGAACGCGCGGTTTGAGCGCATGGAGCCGTCGGCACCGGTAAAGAACACGTCCGGGCGCGCGCGGATGTACTCTTCCATCCCCATCTCGCCGCCGAAGCAGTGCACGCTTTCCACCCAGCCGCTCTCAATCGCCGGGATCAGCGTCGGGTGCGGGTTCAGCGTCCAGTGTTTACAGATTTTGCCTTTCAGACCGAGCTGCTCACCGTAGGTCGGTAGCAGCAGTTCGATTGCCGCCGTGTTAAAACCGATACCGTGGTTAAGAGATTGCACCTGATGCTCGGCGTAGATGCCTTTGATGGCCATCATCGCCATCAGGATATGCTCTTGTTTGATCAGGCGCGGGTCGCGGGTAAACAGCGGTTCGATGAAGAACGGTTTGTCCGCGACGACCACGTAGTCAATCCACGAGCCGGGGATATCCACGCGCGGCAGGTCGCACTCGTCATCAACCAGTTCGTTAACCTGGGCGATAACAATCCCGTCGCGAAAGGCGGCGGCTTCTACCAGCGCCGGGGTATCTTCGGTGCTTGGGCCGGTGTAGAGGTTACCTTTGCGGTCAGCTTTATAACCGGCAATCAGCGCCACGTTCGGGCACAGGTCAACATACAGGCGGGAGTAGAGTTCGATGTAGGTGTGGATTGCGCCGATTTCCAGCAGACCATCTTCGAGCAGTTGCGAAATGCGCAGGCTTTGCGTACCGGAGAAAGAGAAATCCAGTTTGCGTGCAATACCTTTTTCAAAAATATCAAGGTGTTCGCTACGCCCGACGCTCGGCATAATCATATGCAGGTCGTGCACTTTCTGCGGATTGACTTCCGCCAGCGAGCGGGAGAGAAAATCCGCCTGCTTTTGGTTGTTCCCTTCCAGAACGACGCGGTCGCCCGGTGCGATCAGTTTTTCCAGCATGGCGACAAGGTCGCCGGTTGGCAGTACCTTGCCCTGCACAGGGATGGACGCCAGACGGCGCTGTTTCTCGCTGCGCCGCGTGTTCCATACCTGTGCTGGCGTTTGCCCAGATAACATTATTAACCTCCTGATTCAGCTCATCGTTTTGATTTGCTTAATGCTGAACACAGTGTGCACTCTGGTGAGAAAGCCATCAATTAAGCGAGCAGGCAAATCATTAGCCTGAGAGTAATAATCAAAAGGAAGTATTTGTGACGTAAATCAGCTTTTGCCGTGCAGAAAAGTTTTATGAGGGCAGAAACAACGCCCGCGCAGAGGCGGGCGTGCGGGGAGATTATCGGTAACCGTCTGTTTTGAGGATTTTTTCCAGCGCTTTGATCTCAATATTGAGATCGTCCGTGTCATTCTCCAGCAGTTGCTGGTGCTGCTGGCGAAACGCCTGGCTCAGCGATGCCAGCGCCTCCTGCTGTTCAGCGATGGCCTGCTGGCGCTTCTCGGAATCGTCTAACTGGTGGGCGAGGGTTTGCCCTTTGGTGACGATTTTCTCAACGATCGGCAGATAACGTTGTAAAAATTGCCGCCCTGGCTCTTTGTCCCGCTCATCGGTCTGCATACAGCGGCGGATATCCCGTGCAGCGGCGACGATCTCCGCCAGCGTTTTTTGCACCGGCGCTGAGAGCGGGCCGATTTTTTCCAGCCGGGCAATTTGCTGGTCTAGCGCGTCATCCTGATGGGCGACCTGCGCTTTTGTCAGCGCAGCCTCTTCCTGCATCGTCTGGAGAGCGGCTTTTCTGCGCGCGGCAACTTTTTGGGCGTATTCGTATACCAAGCAGGCAATAAGCAAAACGCCAAAAAGCACCAGGTAGAGCGGATGCGCCACGAAAGAGTATTGGTCGTTATAGGCCGCAGTAGCCAGCACGGTAGCGATAAAGAGATACCAGAGAAAAATGAGTCGGAAATCGCGTCGGCTGCGGTAAAGATAGATAATTAGCGCCATGCTTCCGGCCCAGAACGGCATGGCGAGAGCATCGCCAAACAACATCCAGAGACCACCGGCAATCAGGCCAGCACAAAATGCGATGCGGTCAAACACTAACGTGCGGTAGAGGATGGCAAACCCTACCCAGCTAACAAAAAGCATCGTACCGCCCAGGTCGTCATCGGTTCCGTAAGCGGACCGGCTTTCGGTCACCCAGCGCATAAAAACGCTGGTGTACATACTGGCAAAAAAAAGCAGCAGAACCTGGACAGAAATGCGCCGGACGCGCGTTTTACGCAGCGTATTCAGAGCGGCATCTAACTTTTCAAACATACGCTCTTCCCTGATTTAAGGCTGACGGGCAGTACCGCTGGTCACGCTTGCCAGGCGATCGCGCAGCTCGTTTTCCATCGTTACCAGCTCTTTTTCGACTTCGAATCGGCGATGGCGCGCATCGCTGGCGATTTTCACCGACTCTTCGATAGTGTTTAGCAAACGCGACTGCACATCACGCAGGGTTTCGATATCCACCACGGAGCGCTCGACCTCCCGCGCGGTTTCCAGCGTACCGGTTTGCAGCATTTCCGCATTGCGTCGCAGCAAATCATTGGTCGTATCCGCCACATCTTTTTGCAGCTTCGCCGCCTGGCGCTGGGTATGCAGCGACATCGACAGCGCGATTTGGCTTTTCCACACCGGGATCGTTGAGAGAATACTGCTCTGAATTTTTTCCGCCAGCGACTGGCTGTTGCTCTGCATCAGGCGGATTTGCGGCGCGGTCTGAATAGCAATAGTGCGCGACAGCATCAAATCATGCAGGCGGCGCTCAAAACGCTGAATACCTTCCAGCAAATCCCGCAAACGCTGGGCGCTCATCGGGTCCGTCGCCGCCTGCGCTTGCAGGGCGGGCAGCTCTTGCTGATTGATTTGCGCCAGCTTCTGTTTGCCCGCAATAACGTGTAGCGTCACCTGCTGGAAAACCTCGCGGTTACGCTCAAAGAGGATCTCCAGCATGGAGATATTGCGCAGAAGATCCACCATCGCCTGATTCAGTTTCCCGGTGATGGTTTCCACCTGTTGCGCCAGCGTCTGGTACTCCAGCATGGTGCGCTCAAGACGGTTAAACAGCGTGCCCAGCACCGGCAGCGAGGCGAGAAAGCCCGGCTTTTCGTTGAAGACATTAATATCGACGTGGCGGATTTTTTGCAGCAGATCGGTCAGTTGCTCGCCGATAACGCCCGCATCTTTCGCCCGCACTTCCTGCATCAGCGATTCTGAGAATTGCGCAATGCTGTTCATGCTTTTGGCGCCATAGGAGAGAGAGAAAACCGGGTCGAAGACATTAATTTCTTTAACGATATTCTCGACTTCGTGCGCTTGCTCCGGGGTTAACGTCTCTGTAGCGGGCAGTGCATCTACCGCATTCGCAACATCCTGCCGTGGTGTAAGGTCAACTGAACTATTTTCCGTCATTAAAGACATTCCTCAAAAGGTCAAAAAGGCAGAAGATGACGCCAAATGCGCCGGGCAGGATATCGTAATAGTTTGAATTTTCTCAGCTATCGTCCCTGCTAACCGATCTCTGCACACTGCAACAGCAGCAAAGTATTAAACAGCTTAACTATTCGCAAGTATAATAACCGCAAAATTAATCGAATATTTTGACAATATGGCAGATATCACACCTGCACATCTCCTTGATGATCAAGAAGACTCGCGCAGTTTTCGCCCGATGCGCGGCGGGCGTAACCCGCACTTCCAGACGATGTTGCCGCGACTCATTCGCCGTCGTGTGCAGTTCGATCCCTGGTGGCAGCGCCTGGAGCTGCCGGACGGCGATTTCGTCGATCTCGCCTGGAGTGAGGAGCCGCACCAGGCACGCCATAAGCCCCGGCTGGTGGTGTTTCACGGCCTGGAAGGCAGCCTGCACAGCCCGTATGCTCACGGCCTGGTGGAAGCCGCCAAAGCGCGCGGCTGGCTGGGCGTGGTGATGCATTTTCGCGGCTGTAGCGGCGTGCCGAACCGTCTCAACCGAATCTACCACTCTGGCGAAACCGAAGACGGCACCTGGTTTTTGCACTGGCTGCGCGAGGAGTTTGGCACCGTCCCCACGGCGGCGGTCGGCTACTCGCTCGGCGGCAATATGCTCGGCTGCCTGCTGGCGAAAGCAGAAGATAACCTGCCCATCGATGCAGCGGTGATTGTTTCCGCGCCACTGGTGCTCGAAGCGTGCAGTTATCATATGGATAAAGGCTTTTCGCGTGTTTATCAGCGCTATTTGCTGAACTTACTCAAAGCTAACGCCGCGCGTAAGCTCCGTGCGTACCCCGGTTCGCTGCCGCTTACGCCCGCGGCGCTGCGCAAAGTGCGGCGCATCCGCGAGTTCGACGATTTAATTACCGCGAAAATTCATGGTTTTGCCGATGCGCTTGACTACTATCGTCGCTGTAGCGCCATGCCGATGCTGCCGTCTATCCGTAAACCGACGCTGATTATTCATGCAAAAGACGATCCGTTTATGGATCATAATGTTATCCCTGATGCCGCCCGGCTACCTGCTAATATTGAATATCAGCTCACGGAGCACGGCGGTCACGTCGGCTTTGTCGGCGGTACGCTGTTTCGCCCGCAAATGTGGCTGGAACAACGCATCCCGGACTGGTTGTCCGCATATCTGGAGGCGTAATGATTATTCCGTGGCAGGAAATTGAAGCGCAGACGCTCAATAATCTCATCGAGAGCTTTGTCTTGCGCGAAGGCACCGATTATGGTGAACATGAACGTTCACTTGAGCAAAAGGTCGCCGACGTAAAACGGCAGCTGCAACGCGGCGAAGCCGTGCTGGTATGGTCGGAACTGCACGAGACGGTGAATATTATGCCGCGCGGGCAGTTTCACGACTAACAAAATGCAGGGCGGCTTTACCACAAAAACTGTCAATTCAGGGAGTTGCTATGTCCGCCAAACATCCGGTTATTGCCGTCACGGGTTCCAGCGGCGCGGGAACCACCACCACCAGCCTCGCCTTTCGTAAAATCTTCGCCCAGCTTGGTTTGCAGGCCGCCGAAGTCGAAGGCGACAGCTTTCATCGCTATACCCGCCCGGAAATGGACATGGCCATTCGCAAAGCTCGCGATCAGGGGCGGCACATCAGCTATTTTGGCCCGGAAGCCAATGATTTTGCCTTGCTGCAACAAACCTTCAGCGAGTATGGCCTGAGTGGTACAGGCCAGGCGCGTAAGTATCTCCATACCTATGATGAAGCCGTGCCCTGGAACCAGGTTCCAGGTACATTTACCCCCTGGCAGCCGCTGCCGGAACCAACCGATGTGCTGTTTTACGAAGGGCTGCATGGCGGCGTGGTGACGGCGCAGCATGATGTGGCGCAGTACGTGGACTTGCTGGTGGGCGTGGTGCCGATTGTTAACCTGGAGTGGATCCAAAAACTGGTGCGCGATACCAGCGAGCGCGGGCACTCGCGCGAAGCGGTGATGGACTCGGTGGTGCGCTCCATGGAAGACTATATCAATTATATTACCCCGCAGTTTTCCCGCACCCATCTTAACTTTCAGCGCGTGCCGACTGTGGATACCTCTAACCCTTTTGCGGCGAAAGGCATTCCCTCGCTGGATGAAAGTTTTGTTGTTATTCACTTCCGCAATCTCGAAGGGATCGATTACCCCTGGCTGCTGGCGATGCTGCAAGGCTCGTTTATCTCGCATATGGACACGCTGGTGGTGCCTGGCGGGAAAATGGGGCTGGCGATGGAGCTGATTATGACGCCGCTGGTGCAGCGCCTGATGGAAGGGAAAAAAATCATCTAACACGGCCCGGCGGTGGCCGGGCGCGGTTTATCAGGCTTCAATAACTTCGTAAGAGTGGGTGATATTGACCGCTTTTTCCAGCATCAGCGCCACAGAGCAGTACTTCTCAGCCGACAGGTCCACGGCGCGGGACACCGCCGCATCTTTAAGATCGTGACCGGAAACGATAAAGTGCAGATTGATATGCGTGAACAGGCGCGGCGCTTCTTCACGGCGCTCGGAGGTCAGCTTGACTTCGCAATCGGTGACGTTATGCCGCCCTTTTTGCAGAATTGAAACCACGTCGATAGCACTGCACCCACCGGCAGCCATCAGCACCATTTCCATCGGGCTTGGCGCTTTGTCGCCGGAATTACCGTCCATCAGGATCTGGTGCCCTGACGCCGACTCACCCAGGAAAGTCAACCCTTCTACCCATTTCACACGAGCCTGCATTTTCATCACTCCAGTGTCGTCACTTTCTTTACAGATTACGCGCACATATCAAAACTCGCAACGGAAGGCGACCTGCGTCATGCTGAAGCGAGACACCAGGAGACAGGCGGTAAAAGCTATGCTAAAACAGTCTGGATGCTACAGAGTTACATAGACGTTACGAATGTACGCAAGGGATATCATACATTAGAGGCCGCAGAACCGCTGACGGCCCACTTCCCAGGATATTGGAAGCTTATACACTCACCATTCAGGATGCGTCGAGTCGGCTAGTTTGTGAATGCCCAAAGCCGGGCGGCGCAGGCGCGCTAACGCGAGCAAACGGAAGAATGGCGTGTAATGATTGCAACCCCGGATGTGTTTTTCGACATTCGGAGCCAGCTTATAACAGAGGATAATCGCGCATGGTGCTTGGCAAACCGCAAACAGACCCGACTCTCGAATGGTTCTTGTCTCATTGCCATATTCATAAGTACCCGTCGAAGAGCACGCTGATTCACCAGGGTGAAAAAGCGGAAACGTTGTATTACATCGTCAAAGGCTCAGTGGCTGTGCTCATCAAGGACGAAGAAGGTAAAGAGATGATTCTCTCCTACCTGAACCAGGGAGATTTTATTGGTGAACTGGGTCTGTTCGAAGAGGGTCAGGAGCGCAGTGCCTGGGTACGCGCCAAGACCGCTTGTGAAGTGGCCGAAATTTCCTACAAAAAATTCCGTCAGCTTATTCAGGTCAACCCGGATATTCTGATGCGTCTCTCCGCGCAAATGGCGCGTCGCCTGCAGGTGACATCGGAGAAAGTCGGCAACCTGGCGTTCCTGGACGTAACCGGTCGTATCGCGCAGACGCTGCTGAACCTGGCAAAACAGCCGGACGCCATGACCCACCCGGACGGCATGCAAATTAAAATCACCCGCCAGGAAATTGGTCAGATCGTCGGTTGCTCGCGTGAAACCGTGGGCCGCATCCTGAAAATGCTCGAAGATCAAAACCTGATCTCTGCCCACGGTAAAACTATCGTGGTCTATGGAACACGTTAATGCAGCTAACGGCGCGCCGCTTCCCCGGTGCGCCGTTGTTATGATTTCATGTGGCGCAGGTTAATTTATCACCCGGAGATTAACTACGCACTGCGGCAAACGCTGGTGCTCTGCCTCCCCGTGGCGGCAGGTCTGCTGATTGGCGACCTGCAACATGCCCTGCTGTTCTCTCTCGTTCCCGCCTGTTGCAACATCGCCGGTCTGGACACGCCGCATAAGCGATTTTTTAAACGCCTGATTATTGGTGCCTCGCTGTTTACCGGTACCAGCCTTGCCGTACAGCTGCTGATGGCGGAACACCTACCGCTACCGCTTATCCTCACGCTCCTGACCCTGCTGCTTGGTGTCACGGCGGAAATCAGCGCGCTACATGGCCGATTGCTCCCGGCGTCACTTCTCGCCGCCGTCTTCACGCTGCATCTTGCCGGAAACCTGCCGGTCTGGGAGCCGCTGCTGATTTATGCCTGCGGTACGCTGTGGTACGGGCTGTTCAACTGGTTCTGGCTCTGGCTGTGGCGTGAACAGCCGCTACGAGAATCATTAAGTCTGCTTTACCGGCAGCTGGCCGACTATTGCGAAGTCAAATACAGCACGCTGTTACAGCATACAGACCCGGAAAGCGCCCTGCCGCCGCTGCTTGTCCGTCAGCAAAAAGCGATGGACCTGATAAGCCAATGCTACCAGCAGCTGCATATGCTGGCGGCCAATCAGCACAATGATTACAAGCGCCTGATTCGTATTTTCCAGGTGGCGCTGGATTTGCAGGAACATATCTCGGTCAGCCTTTATCAGCCGGAGGATGTGAAAAAGCTCCTCAATGAAACCTTCGCCGAACAGGTGCTGCGCTGGAATGCGCAAACCGTCGCTGACCGGTTGCGCGTGCTGGCGGACGATATTCTCTATCACCGTTACCCGTCGCATTTTGCGATGAAGGAGCAAACGGGCGCGCTGGAAAAAATTGCCCGCCAGCACCCGGATAACTCGGTCGGGCAGCTCTGCGCCTGGCACTTCAGCCGTATCGCCCGCGTGCTGACCACTCAGCGCCCGCTTTACGCCCGTGATTTAATGACCGAAAAGCAGCGCCGCCTGCCGCTCCTGCTCGCGTTCAAAAACTATTGCTCGCTCAAATCCACCGCGCTGCGAAATGCGGCGCGTCTCAGCGTGATGCTCAGCATCGCCAGCCTGATGGGCAGCGCGCTGCATTTACAAAAACCCTACTGGATAATGCTGACGGTGCTGGTAGTGACGCAGCATGGCTATAGCGCCACGCGGGTGCGCATCGTGCACCGGGCGGCAGGCACCGTGGCCGGGCTGGTGATTGCGGGCGTCACCCTGCACTTTCATGTACCGCTCGGGCTGATACTGACCATCATGCTGTTCACGACGCTTGCCAGCTACCTGATTATCCGCAAAAGCTACGGCTGGGCGACGGTCGGTTTTACCATTACGGCGGTGTATACGTTGCAGCTACTCACGCTTCAGGGTGATGAGTTTATTGTGGCAAGGCTTATCGATACGTTAATTGGTTGCCTGATTGCGTTTGGCGGCATGGTCTGGCTTTGGCCGCAGTGGCAAAGCGGCTTGCTGCGCAAAAATGCCCAGGATGTGCTGGAAGCCGATCAGGAAGCGATTCGCCTGATCCTCAGTGACGACCCGCAGCCTACGCCGCTGGCCTGGCAACGTATGCGCGTTAACCAGGCGCATAACGCACTCTATAACTCACTTAACCAGGCGATGCAGGAGCCAGGTTTTAATACGCATTACCTGGCCGATATGAAGCTGTGGGTGGCGCACAGCCAGTTTATTGTTGAGGATATCAACGCCATGACCACGCTTGCGCGCGAACACACGATGCTGACGCCGGCGCTTGCGCAGAACTATCTCCAGGCGTGTGAAATTGCGCTGCAACGTTGCCAGCAGCGCCTGGAGTATGACGGGCCGGATGAACCGGCCAAAGGGGATATTATGCAAGCGCCGGAGACGCTGACGCACGGGCCGATGAGCACACTGGAGCAGCAGTTGCAACGCGTGCTGGGGCATCTCAACACTATGTACACGATTTCGTCCGTGGCGTGGCGCCAGCGCCCGCACCACGGCATCTGGTTAAGCCGCCTGGCGCGCCACTAAGCGTTTACCACCTTGCCGACCGCCGTCGCAAAACGCGCCATCCCTTCATTGATATCCTGCTCGTCAATAACCAGCGACGGCGCAAAGCGCATCACATCCGGGCCAGCGTTGAGCACCATCACACCTGCATCGGCGGCAGCGGCAAGGAACTCCCGCGCCCGCCCGTGATACGCGACTTTCAGTTCGGCGCCGACAAGCAGTCCCATGCCGCGAATATCGCTGAAAACGTCGTATTGCTTATCGATCTGCTGCAAATGCTCAACAAAACGCTGGCGTTTTTCTTTCACCCCGGCAAGCACCGCCGGTGTATTGATGATATCGAACGCCGCACCGGCGACCGCACAGGCCAGCGGGTTGCCGCCATAGGTAGAACCGTGAGAGCCAACATGGAACGCGCTGGCAATCTCCTGCGTCGTCAGCATGGCGCTTATCGGGAAACCGCCGCCAAGCGCTTTCGCACTGGTGAGAATATCCGGCGTCACGCCGTAGTGCATATAGGCAAACAGCTCGCCGCTGCGCCCCATACCGCACTGCACTTCATCAAACACCAGTAGCGCATTGTGCTGGTCGCACAGCTCACGCAAACCTTTAAGAAACTCAGGCGTTGCCGCCGTGACGCCGCCTTCCCCCTGCACAGGTTCCACCACCACAGCGCAGGTGTGATCGTCCATCACCGCCTGCACAGCATGCAAATCGTTAAACGGCACGTGGATAATATCTGCCGGTTTCGGCCCGAAGCCGTCGGAATACTTCGGCTGGCCGCCAACGGTGACGGTAAATAACGAACGCCCGTGGAAGGCATGATGGAAAGCGATGATTTTTGTTTTGTAAGGGCTATGACGAGTTGATGCATAATAACGCGCCAGTTTAAAAGCAGTTTCGTTCGCTTCCGTGCCGGAATTCATAAACACCACGCGCTCGGCAAAGGTCGCGTCGATGATTTTGCCCGCCAGGCGCAGCGCCGGTTCGTTGGTGAACACATTGCTGACATGCCAGAGGGTTTCACCCTGGGTTTTCAGCGCCTCCACCAGCGCCGGATGGCAGTGCCCAAGGGCAGTGACCGCGATACCTCCGGCAAAATCGACGTACTCTTTTCCCTGCTGATCCCACACGCGACTGCCCTTTCCCTTCACCGGGATAAACTCCGCCGGGGCGTAAATAGGGAGGATCACATCGTCGAACGTTGCGCGGGTTACTGCATTTTGCTGGGTTGCCATATCACTTACCATCCATTTTGCGCACAGCTATTAATGAAAATATAATCACCAAATATGCATAAAAAATCAGTGCATGGCAACCTGAAATCAGCGGATAAGGAAGTTATTCAGTAATGCGTGGCCCTGTTCGCTGAGAATACTTTCCGGGTGAAACTGCACCCCTTCCAGATCCCATTGCCGGTGGCGAATCCCCATGATCTCGCCGCTTTCGCTCAATGCCGTCACCTCAAAACAGGCGGGCAACGTTTCAGAGTCGATAAGCAGAGAATGGTAGCGCGTGACGGTTAACGGATTATTAAGGCCGCGAAACACGCCCTGGCCGTTATGCGTAATGGGAGAAGTTTTGCCGTGCATGACTTTTTGCGCACGCACGATGGTCGCGCCAAAGACTTGCGCAATGGCCTGATGCCCCAGGCAAACGCCAAGAATGGGCAGTTTCCCCGCATAGTGTTCAATCACCGCCAGCGAAATGCCGGACTCATCCGGCGTGCAGGGCCCGGGGGAAATCACAATTTTTTGCGGCGCAAGCGCAGCAATGTCGGTGAGGGTAATCTCATCATTACGCCTCACCATAACCTGCGCGCCCAGCTCGCAAAAATACTGGTACAGGTTCCAGGTAAACGAGTCGTAATTATCGATAAGCAGGATCATGGCGGCCTCTGTAAAAGCAAACCGCGCTAGTTTACTCGCTTTCGCCCGCTTCGCTCACCACTTTGCTGAAGATCTCGCGCAGCGGCGCTAAATCCCCCATTGCGCCTGCCTGGTTGGCCGTGCTCCAGCGTTCAACATCAGCTTTGCGCCAGTCGAGGCTGAAACCTGCGTGCAGCGCCAGCTGCTCAAAAAAGATACGCTGAGCGATACCGTTACCAATACGAAATGGATGCAACACATTAATTTCACAGTAGTAATGCGCCAGACGCTCAACAAATTCCTCTTTTTCCAGCCCGCACAGCCAGTTCTCCTCTTCCAGCTGTTGCATCAGGGCATTGCCCTCTTTTTCGATATACTCGAAATGGCAAAACCGCGTATCGCCTTTGTAGATATCCACTTCGCGGATTTTCCCTGCCCAGTCGAAGATATCCTGGTAGAGGTGATGATGGATGGCGCACAAATGCGGAAGACCGCGCGCCAGCGGGCCAAGCGTAAGCGTCGCCGCCCGCAGCGCGGTTAGTTCATACGCCGCTTGCTCCAGGCGCTGCGCCTCATGGATACCGAGCGCGTTACGCATCACGTTCAGCCCCGGGTAGAGATAAGGGTCGCGCCCGTCGCCAAATTTATCGCTCATAGTGCCTCCTGAGCGCTTCAATGCGCGCGTTCGCCTCATCGGTCGTCAGGGTAATGGGTTGGCTATCAATGCCTTCGAGCCGCCTGCTGGCCTGAAAATTGACATTGCGCTGCTGTTCCCAGAGAAGGTTCTTTTGCCTGTCGGTGAGTTTTTTCGCCATAGCGCCTCCCTGTTTCATGAGTGTCTGAGAAAGTATATACACAAAATCAGACGAGCCGCGTCGGGCTGGCAAGCGGGCGTGGGATAATAAAGCACAGCACGGGCGCGATAGCCCGTGCAGGGAAATGTTATGGCAGCACTTTGGCAGAAAGGATAACGACAGGTTTAGTCGGAACATTTTGATAAGGGCCAACGTCGTGCGTCTGCACCTGGGCAATCTTATCGGCGACATCCATTCCTTTCACAACTTTACCAAACACCGCGTAGCCAAAATCACGCTGGCCGTGATCGAGGAAAGCGTTGTCCGCAACGTTAATAAAGAACTGGCTGGTGGCGCTGTCTTTGTCTGCCGTACGCGCCATAGAAATGGTGCCGCGCGTGTTACGCAGACCGTTGTCGGCTTCGTTTTTAATCGGCGGATTAGGCTGCTTCGGCTGCATCTGCTCGTTAAAGCCGCCGCCCTGAATCATAAAACCGGGGATCACGCGGTGAAAGGTGGTGTTGTTATAGAAACCGCTGTTGACGTAATCCACAAAGTTTTTCACCGACACAGGGGCTTTCTGGTTGTTCAGCTCCAGTTCGATATTACCTGCAGACGTAGTGAGCAGAACATGCGTATCGCCTTTTGCCGCGAACGCAGCAGAAGAGATACCAGAGAGGGCAAAAACAGCTGCCAGAGCCGCAAGAGTCGATTTAACCATTAGGTTTCCTTAACGAAGTGCAGTACAGAAAGCGAGTGGCTTGATTCTAAAGAGCCGTCAGCCAGCAGGCCAGCCTTTTACTTAATTTTACGTATTTGGAAGTATTTGTTACGCCAGAAGCGTTTTTATCCCTCCCGGCGACAAAAATCCACCGCTTCGCCACCCCGGTCTGTTTGCACCCAGCTTTGTGCCGGTTGGGTGCTGGCAATCACCCGCCCCTGGCGGATAGACCAGCGTACCGGCGCCTGGCAACGTACCGCATCAAAGCCGCTCTCTACCGGCAAAATAACCATATTCGCCGGATTCCCTGGTTCGATGCCATACTGCGTCAAGCCAAAGGTGCGGGCGCTATTATGCGTAATTAAACGCAGGCCGTCCTCGATTTGCTGATACCCCATCAACTGGCACACGTGCAGCCCCATATGCAGCACCTGCAACATATTCCCCGTACCCAGCGGGTACCAGGGATCGTACACATCGTCATGACCAAAGCAGACGTTAATACCTGCCGCCAGCAGCTCTTTTACCCGCGTCACACCACGGCGCTTCGGGTAGTCATCAAAACGCCCCTGCAAGTGGATATTGACCAGCGGATTCGCCACGAAATTAATGCCGGAGAGCTTCAACAAGCGGAACAGCCGCGAGGTATACGCACCGTTATACGAGTGCATCGCAGTGGTGTGGCTGGCGGTAACACGCGGGCCGAGGTCATATTCCAGCGCCAGCGCAGCGACCGTTTCGATAAAGCGCGACTGCTCGTCATCGATTTCATCACAGTGTATATCCAGCGGGCGCTGGTACTTTTTCGCCAGTTCAAAAGCAATATGCAGCGATTCCACGCCATATTCACGGGTGAACTCAAAGTGCGGAATAGCACCGACGACATCGGCGCCAAGACGCAGCGCCTCTTCCAGAAATTGCGCACCATTTGGGTACGAAAGAATACCTTCTTGCGGGAAGGCGACGATTTGTAGCTCAACCCAGGGAGCGACCTCGGCTTTGACCTCCAGCATCGCTTTGAGCGCCACCAGGGAGGGGTCGGAGACGTCCACATGGGTGCGCACATACTGCACGCCGTTAGCCATCTGCCATTTCAGCGTTTGCCAGGCACGCGCTTTCACATCTTCGTGGCTGAGCAGCGCCTTTCGTTCCGCCCAACGCTCGATGCCCTCAAATAAGGTGCCCGACTGGTTCCAGTGCGGTTCACCGGCGGTTTGTGTGGTATCGAGGTGAATGTGCGGTTCAATAAACGGCGGCAGCGCCAGCCCGCCATGCGCATTTAACACCTCAAGGCTCTCGCTACGGAGGGTATCCATCAGCGAGACGTCACTAAAACGACCGTTTTCAATCGCGATTTGCCACAAACCTTCACGGCCAGGTAAATGTACGTTCTGAACTAACCAACGCGGTGTTGATGACATACCTTTCCCTCTCTTTTTCGTTTTCTATTTCGTATCAGATACGCGGCAAAAAAACCTCTTTTTTGTGCAAAAACTGCACAGCACAGAAAAGCCTGTGATTTCCATAACTTACAAAAAACGATTAAAATCAAATAAATACCCATTAAGTGGTAGGTAAAGATGCACTTGATGTATATCAAAAAGCGTTGAGGCTGAATCGTTAAGGTAGGAGGTAATAGAAAAGAAATCGAGGCAAAAATGAGCAAAGTCAAACTCGCTATTATCGGTAACGGCATGGTCGGTCACCGCTTCATTGAGGACCTCCTCGATAAAGCAGACGCCGCTCAGTTCGATATTACCGTCTTTTGTGAAGAGCCGCGTAAAGCCTACGATCGCGTCCATCTTTCATCCTATTTTTCTCACCATACAGCGGAAGAGCTGTCGCTGGTGCGCGAAGGGTTCTACGAGAAGCACGGCGTAAAAGTGCTGGTCGGCGAACGCGCTATTACCATTAACCGGCAGGAAAAAGTGATCCATTCCAGCGCCGGGCGCACGGTCTTTTACGACAAGCTGATTATGGCGACTGGTTCCTATCCCTGGATACCGCCCATTAAAGGTTCCGACACGCAAGACTGCTTCGTTTATCGCACCATCGAGGATCTCAACGCAATCGAAGCCTGCGCACGCCGCAGCCGTCGCGGTGCGGTGGTGGGTGGTGGTCTGCTTGGTCTGGAAGCGGCGGGCGCGCTGAAAAACTTAGGCGTCGAGACGCACGTCATTGAGTTTGCGCCGATGCTGATGGCCGAGCAGCTCGACCAGATGGGTGGCGAGCAGCTAAAACGTAAAATCGAAAGCATGGGCGTGCGCGTGCACACCAATAAAAACACCCAGGAGATCGTGCAGGAAGGCACCGAGGCGCGCAAAACCATGCATTTTGCCGACGGTAGCGAGCTGGAAGTGGACTTTATTGTCTTCTCTACCGGTATCCGCCCGCGCGACAAACTGGCGACCCAGTGCGGCCTGGCGGTCGGTCAGCGCGGCGGGATCATGATTAACGATTCCTGCCAGACCTCCGACCCGGATATTTATGCCATCGGTGAATGCGCAAGCTGGAACAACCGTGTCTTTGGCCTGGTCGCGCCGGGTTACAAAATGGCGCAGGTTGCCGTCGATCATATTCTCGGTACGCAGAATGCGTTCGAAGGCGCGGATATGAGCGCCAAACTGAAGCTGCTCGGCGTTGATGTGGGCGGTATCGGCGATGCGCATGCCCGCACGCAAGGCGCACGCAGCTACGTTTATCTCGACGAAAACAAAGAAATTTACAAGCGCCTGATTGTCAGCCCGGATAATAAATACCTGCTCGGCGCGGTGCTGGTGGGCGATACGAGCGATTTCGGCAACCTGCAACAACTGGTGCTGAACGCTATCGAACTGCCGGAAAACCCGGACTCGCTGATCCTTCCTGCGCATGCGGGGAGCGGCAAACCCTCTATCGGCGTGGATAAACTGCCGGACAGCGCGCAAATCTGCTCCTGCTTTGACGTCACCAAAGGGGCGTTAATTGCCGCCATCAATAAAGGTTGCCATACGGTTGCCGCGTTAAAAGCAGAAACCAAAGCCGGTACCGGCTGCGGCGGCTGTATTCCGCTGGTCACCCAAGTGCTGAATGCCGAGCTTGCCAAACAGGGCATTGAAATTACCAATAACCTGTGTGAACACTTCGCCTATTCGCGCCAGGAGCTGTACCACCTGATCCGCGTCGAAGGCATCAAATCCTTTGATGAACTGCTGGAAAAATATGGCAAAGGCTACGGCTGCGAAGTGTGTAAACCGACCGTCGGCTCGCTGCTGGCCTCATGCTGGAATGAGTACATTCTGTCGCCGAAAAATACGCCGCTTCAGGACAGCAACGATAACTTCCTCGCCAATATCCAGAAAGATGGCACTTACTCGGTGATCCCGCGCTCGCCGGGCGGTGAAATCACCCCGGAAGGGCTGATGGAAGTGGGCCGCATCGCGCGTGAATTCAATCTCTACACCAAAATCACCGGCTCTCAGCGTATCGCGCTGTTTGGCGCGCAAAAAGACGATCTGCCGGAGATCTGGCGTCAGTTAATTGATGCGGGCTTCGAAACCGGCCACGCCTACGCCAAAGCACTGCGTATGGCGAAAACCTGCGTTGGTTCCACCTGGTGCCGCTATGGCGTGGGGGATAGCGTCGGTCTTGGTGTTGAGCTGGAAAACCGCTACAAAGGCATCCGTTCGCCGCACAAAATGAAGTTTGGCGTATCGGGCTGCACGCGTGAGTGTTCCGAAGCGCAAAGTAAAGATGTGGGCATTATCGCTACCGAAAAAGGCTGGAACCTGTACGTCTGCGGTAACGGCGGGATGAAACCGCGCCATGCGGATCTGCTGGCGGCGGATCTCGACCGCGAAACCCTGATTCGCTATATCGACCGCTTTATGATGTTCTACATCCGCACCGCCGATAAGCTGACCCGTACCGCCTCATGGCTGGAGAATATGGAAGGCGGCATCGACTATCTGCGAAGCGTGATTATCGACGACAAGCTGGGCTTTGACGCACAGCTGGAAGCAGAAATGACCCGCCTGCGTGAAGCCGTAGTTTGTGAGTGGACGGAAACAGTAAATAACCCGGCCGCACAGACGCGCTTCAAACACTTTATCAACAGCGAGCGCCGTGACCCGAATGTCCAGGTGGTGCCGGAGCGCGCTCAGCATCGCCCGGCGACGCCGTATGAACGCATCCCTGTCACGCTAGTGGAGGAAAACGCATGAGCCAGTGGGAATCAATCTGCAAAATCGACGACATTTTGCCTGCCACCGGCGTGTGCGCGCTGGTCAATGGCCAGCAGGTGGCGGTGTTCCGCCCATACCATGACGAGCAGGTGTTTGCCATCAGCAATATCGACCCGTTCTTTGAGTCCAGCGTGCTGTCGCGCGGCATCATCGCAGAGCACCAGGGAGAATTGTGGGTCGCCAGCCCGTTGAAAAAACAGCGCTTCCGCCTGCGCGATGGTTTATGCATGGAAGATGAGAACTTTTCCGTCGCGCACTTCGAGGCACGCGTAAAAGACGGCGAAGTGCAGGTCAAAGCGTAACCTCTTGCGGGAGCGCAATGCTCCCGCCCTTTCCTTTTTACCTTTAACTTCCCGGGTTCTCTTGCTGGTATGCTACGGCACTAATTAAAACACCGAGGTCATGTCGTGGATCATTTGCCCATTTTCTGTCAGTTGCACGATCGTGCCTGCCTGCTGGTTGGCGGCGGCGATGTTGCAGAACGTAAAGCCCGCCTGTTGATGGATGCGGGCGCTCGTCTCACGGTCAACGCGCTGGTTTTTGTGCCCCAGTTCCAGGTGTGGGCGGAGCAAGGGATGTTGACGCTGGTCGAGGGGGAATTTGACGAAGCGCTGCTGGATGAATGCTGGCTCGCCATCGCGGCGACCGATGATGAAGCGGTCAACCAGCGCGTAAGCGAGGCCGCTGAAGTTCGCCGGATCTTCTGTAATGTGGTGGATGCGCCAAAGCAGGCCAGTTTTATTATGCCGTCGATTATTGACCGCTCGCCGCTGATGGTCGCCGTTTCATCCGGCGGCACCTCACCGGTGCTGGCACGCTTACTGCGTGAGAAGCTGGAGTCGTTGCTGCCGCAGCATCTGGGGCATGTGGCGCGCTATGCCGGAAAGCTACGCCAGCGGGTGAAACAGCACTTTGCCACCGTGGGCGAGCGGCGTCGCTTCTGGGAAAAGCTCTTTGTGAACGACCGCCTGGCCCAGTCGCTGGCGAATCAGGATATGTCAGCGGTTGAAAAAATAACCGGGCAGATGCTGGCAGAACCGCTGGAAAACCACGGCGAAGTGGTGCTGGTGGGCGCGGGGCCGGGGGACGCCGGGCTTTTAACGCTCAAAGGTTTGCAACAGATCCAACAGGCTGACGTGGTGGTTTATGACCGCCTGGTCTCCGATGAGATCATGAACCTGGTGCGCCGCGATGCAGACCGGGTGTTTGTCGGCAAACGCGCAGGCTATCACTGCGTGCCGCAGGAAGAGATCAACCAGATTTTGTTACGTGAAGCGAAACGCGGCAAGCGCGTGGTGCGCCTGAAAGGCGGCGACCCGTTTATTTTCGGGCGCGGCGGCGAAGAGCTGGAAACATTGTGCCATGAGGATATTCCCTTCTCGGTGGTGCCAGGCATTACAGCCGCCTCCGGCTGCTCGGCCTACTCCGGCATCCCGTTAACCCATCGTGATTACGCGCAGAGCGTGCGGCTGATCACTGGCCATCTGAAGACCGGCGGCGAGCTGGACTGGGCGAATCTGGCGGCAGATAAACAGACGCTGGTGTTCTATATGGGCCTGAATCAGGCAGCAACTATCCAGGCGCAGCTGATTACGCATGGCATGGCGGCACAGATGCCGGTGGCGCTGGTTGAAAACGGCACATCGGTGCGCCAGAAAGTGGTCAGCGGCACGTTAGCAGAACTGGGTGAACTGGCGCAGCAGGTGCAAAGCCCGGCGCTGATCATCGTCGGCCCGGTGGTGGGGCTGCGGGATAAGCTGAAGTGGTTTTAAAAACAGGGCAGGCGTCACCTGCCCTGGCATGTTACGGCTTGGCCACGAAACCAATGGCTTCGTAGACTTTCTTCAGCGTCACGGAGGCGCGCGCGCTGGCTTTTTCTGCGCCGTCTTTCATCACCTGTTGCAGGAACGCTTCATCGTTACGGAAGCGGTGATAGCGCTCCTGTAGCTCCGTCAGCATCCCGGACACGGCTTCGGCGACTTCACCTTTCAGATGACCATACATTTTGCCTTCGAAATGCTGCTCCAGCTCGGCAATGCTTTGACCCGTCACGGCAGAAAGAATGTCCAGCAGGTTAGAGACGCCTGCTTTGTTGGCGATATCGTAACGGACGACCGGCGGCTCGTCAGAGTCGGTCACCGCACGCTTGATTTTCTTCACCACCGATTTCGGATCTTCCAGCAGCCCGATAACGTTGTTGCGGTTATCGTCAGACTTGGACATCTTTTTGGTCGGCTCCAGCAGCGACATCACGCGCGCGCCGGATTTCGGGATAAACGGCTCTGGCACTTTAAAGACATCGCCATAGATTGCGTTAAAACGCTGGGCGATATCGCGGCTCAGCTCCAGATGCTGCTTCTGATCTTCACCCACCGGCACCTGGTTGGTTTGATACAGCAGAATGTCAGCCGCCATCAGCACCGGGTAATCAAACAGACCGGCGTTGATGTTTTCTGCATAGCGTGCGGACTTGTCTTTGAACTGAGTCATGCGGCTCAGCTCGCCGAAATAGGTGTAGCAGTTCAGCGCCCAGCCCAGCTGCGCGTGCTCCGGTACGTGAGACTGAACAAAGATGGTGCTCTTTTGCGGATCGATACCACAGGCCAGATAGAGCGCCAGCGTATCCAGCGTCGCTTTACGCAGCGCCTGCGGGTCCTGACGCACGGTGATCGCGTGCTGGTCAACGATGCAGTAGATACAGTGATAGTCGTCCTGCATGTTCACCCACTGACGCAGCGCACCCATATAGTTACCGATGGTGAGTTCACCTGAGGGCTGTGCGCCGCTAAAGACGATGGGCTTAGTCATTGTTTATTTCCTGATGTTCACTGTGCGAGAGCCCGAATGCGGGCAGGAGTTCTTCGAAACGTGCAAACACGTAGTCCGGTTCGCTTAAATTAATGGCTTCGCCATAGTTGTAGCCATAAGTCAGGCCAACGCTGACGCAACCTGCCGCTTTCGCCGCCTGAATATCATTGCGCGAATCCCCGACAAAGAGCAACTCATGCGGCTGGATGCCGAGCTTGTTGCAGACCAGCAGTAGCGGCTCCGGGTGCGGTTTTTTATTCACCACGTCATCGCCGCCCACTACAAAGGTAAAATAGCGGGCGATGCCCAGCGTTTCCAGCAAAGGCGCAACAAACGGCGTCGGCTTATTGGTCACCAGCGCCAGCGGCAGGCCTTTGGCATGCAGCGCTTCAAGCGTTTGGGCCACCTGCGGGAACAGGAAACTGCCCTCATCCACGGTCTCGGCATAGTAACGGTCAAACAGCTTACGCAGCATACGAACCTGCTCTGCCTGCGGGATGTCACCATCGTCGATGTCCGGTTTGCCCTGCGTCGCCCGCTGGATAGCCCGCTCCTGGCGCGCCCAGTTAAACGCGCGCTCCATCATCACATCCGCGCCGTTACCAATCCAGGTCACGACACGCGCTTCGCCCGCCTGCGGCAGCTCCAGCGCATACAATGCATTGTCAACCGCTGCCGTCAGCCCTGGCGCGCTGTCCACCAGCGTGCCGTCGAGATCAAAAGCGATGCCCTTTATCGACTGCATTTTATCCATGACTTACCTTCGATAACTCCTGACGCATTTCATCAATCACCTGCTTATAGTCCGGCTTGCCGAAAATCGCCGAACCCGCAACAAACATATCCGCGCCTGCCGCAGCTATCTCGCGAATGTTGTCCACCTTCACGCCGCCGTCGACTTCCAGGCGAATATCGTAACCGGAAGCATCAATGCGACGGCGCACTTCGCGCAGTTTATCCAGCGTATGGGGAATAAACGACTGCCCGCCGAAGCCGGGGTTCACCGACATCAGCAGAATAACGTCCAGCTTATCCATCACATAATCCAGGTAGCTCAGCGGCGTCGCCGGGTTGAACACCAGGCCCGCTTTACAGCCGTGCTCTTTAATCAGTTGCAGCGTGCGGTCAACATGCTCTGAAGCTTCAGGATGAAACGTGATAATGCTTGCGCCCGCAGCGGCGAAGTCCGGCACCAGGCGATCGACAGGTTTAACCATCAGATGGACGTCGATCGGTGCGGTAATACCGTAGTCTCGCAGAGATTTCAGCACCATCGGGCCAATGGTCAGGTTCGGCACATAATGGTTGTCCATCACGTCGAAATGGACGACATCGGCACCGGCGGCCAGTGCTTTGGCGGTATCTTCACCCAGGCGGGCGAAATCAGCCGACAGAATCGAAGGGGCAATCAAATACTGTTTCATCCACATCTCCTTGAGAAAGTATGGGCCGGGGCAATGAACGCGGCTTAGAGGATAGCCGGGCGATAGAGCGCCAGCAATTCATCCACCTTATTACGTGTGCCGCCGTTACTGCTGATACTGCGCCGCACTTTGACCACATGTAACTTTGCCTGGCGGTACCACTCACGCGTTAAGGCTGTGTCATGATTAGAGATCAGCACCGGTACCTGGTTGCGCATCAGGTTTTCGGCAAGCGCGGCCAGATGCACCTGCTGCTCCAGACTAAAGCTGTTCGTATGATACGCCGTAAAGTTTGCCGTTGCGGACAAGGGCGCATACGGCGGATCGCAATAGACGACGGAGTTCGCGTCGGCCCGCGCCATGCTGTCGGCGTAAGATTCACAATAGAAAAACGCATCCTGAGCTTTTTCGGCAAAATGGTACAGCTCAGCCTGCGGAAAATAGGGTTTTTTATAGCGCCCGAACGGAACATTAAACTCACCGCGCAAGTTATAGCGGCACAGGCCGTTGTAACCATGCCGGTTGAGATACAAAAACAGTAGCGCGCGCCGGAACGGATCTTTACTGCGGTTAAACTCTTCACGCAGTTGATAGTAAACCACAGATTGATTCGTCTCGGGCGCAAACAGCTCCCGCGCATAGCGGACGTACTCATCCGGGCGGTCTTTAACGATATTATATAGACTTATCAGGTCGCTATTGATATCTGCGAGGATATAGCGCGAGTAAGAGGTATTGAGGAACACCGATCCCGCGCCGACAAAGGGTTCAATAAGGCATTCACCTTTTGGCAGGTGCCTTCCGATATCATCCAGCAGGGGATACTTACCCCCTGCCCATTTCAAAAAAGCGCGATTTTTTTTCATGCTGACTGATTACTTACACTCTCTCCAGCTGTGGAGAAAGCTCCGACAGCATCCTGCGCTTTAAACATTACTTCAAATCGGCCTGTACCTGACGCAGCGGCTTAGCCCACGGATTTTTCGCCTGAACATCCGCCGGAAGCGTTGAAACTGCGCGTTTCGCTTCATCTTTCGATGCATATACGCCGCTTACCAGCACGTACCACGGCTGCCCGTTACGTGTCGTCTGATAAACAACAAAGTTTTTCAGATTGGATTTCTTCGCCCACGCGTTGAGGTTGTTGTAGTTCGATGAACTGCTCAACTGCAAGGTGTAATTGCTGGCCGGAGCAGACTTCAGCGCAGCGACATTGCCGCTGGCCTGCGCGCCGCTTGCTGGTGCCGCGCTTGCTGCCGCTTTCGGCTGTGCCGGGGTTTTCACCGGTGCGCTCTGCGCCGTTTCGTTACGTTTTGCTGGCGCAGCCGCAGGTTTAGACTCAGCTTTCGCCGCGGGCGCTTTGGCCTGCGTTTTTGGCTCAATCACCATCTGCTTGCGCTCAGGGCGCGTGGTCGCGTTATGCGTTTCATTAACGCCAGACGGCGAACGGCCAGCGTTAGCGTTGCCGTTACGCACCGGCGCAACGGTTGCCGGTTCGGTCGGCAGCGTCGAGCCCACAGCGCTATCAACCTGCGCCTGGCCCTGCGGCTGCGACAGCGCCGTATTCAAGTCGCCCGGCAGCTCAACGCGCTGCTGGCCTTCCGGCGTGACGGCAGGTGCCGCCTGCGAGGGGGTGGAAGAGATAGGCGGCAGCGTGACATCGCGCGGCGCATTTTCCGCCGCCGGGGACGTTTGTTCGTTCGATGAGGAAGGCGCAGGGGATTTCAGCGCGGAACCGATGCCAATAATCAACAGCAGCAGCACCAGAATACCAATACCCATCATCAGATACTGACGGGAAGCCGGTTTTGCCGCGACGGCCTTTTTACGCTTACGCGGACGGCGCTCTTCACGCTCGTCGTCCAGAATGCCTTCATCCTCTTCATAGCTTTCCTCTTCGCGCGCGCGGCGGCTGCGGGAAGGACGATCGTCGGCATCCAGATCAACATCATCAAAATTGATCTGCGGCTCATCGACACGATCGGAAGCCTGGCGAGAACGACCAGTTCGACGATCGCTGGGATCGGGTTTCAGCTCGTCTTCTGGTTTGAATTCATCCATTTAACACCCCACTCAAAGGCGTATGCCAACCACTTGCATCGCGCCCGAATTAAACGTCACGGCTCGCCGTGACCAGACCTTTCTAATAATTAAGCCTGCTGGCAATCAGCAATAGCGCCAAGTACTACGTCGTGCGACACTCCGCCGCGCACTTCACTCTTCCCTATTGCGAGGGGGAGCACCAGGCGCATCCCGCCCGCCAGCACTTTTTTATCACGCAGCATATGCGGCAGATAAGCCTGCGCTGACATCTCCTGCGGGCCTTTCACCGGTAAGCCCGCGCGCTCAAGCAGTGCAATGATACGCAGGGTTTCTTCACGGGTGAACTGCCCAAGGCGCTCTGATGTGCGTGCCGCCATCACCATGCCCGCCGCGACAGCTTCACCGTGTAGCCAGTTACCGTAGCCCATTTCAGCTTCGATAGCGTGCCCGAAGGTATGCCCTAAGTTCAGTAAAGCACGTAAGCCGGTTTCGCGCTCATCCGCCGCAACAACTTCGGCTTTAAGCTCACAACAACGGCGAATACAGTACGCCATCGCCGCGCCGTCAAGACGCAGCAGCGCGTCCATATTTTGCTCAAGCCAGCGAAAGAACTCGCCGTCCAGAATCACGCCATATTTTATCACTTCGGCAAGACCGGAGGAGAGCTCGCGGGCCGGAAGTGTTTTCAGGCAATCGAGATCGACAACCACCGACGCAGGCTGGTAGAACGCGCCGATCATGTTTTTGCCAAGGGGATGGTTAACCGCCGTTTTACCGCCAACGGAGGAGTCAACCTGAGAAAGGAGCGTCGTCGGCACCTGGATAAAGCGCACGCCGCGCTGATAACTTGCCGCCGCGAAGCCGGTTAAATCACCAACTACGCCGCCGCCGAGCGCAACCAGAGTGGTGTCGCGCCCGTGGGGTTTTTGCAACAGCGCGGTGAATACAGTGTCCATCACCGCCAGGCTTTTGTACTGCTCGCCATCCGGCAGGATCACGCTATCAACTTTCACCCCCGCCTGCTCCAGAACCTGGCGAACGTTATCCAGGTAGAGGGGTGCCAGCGTTTCGTTGGTGACCAGCATAACCTGATCACCCGACTTCAGAGGCAAGAAGGAAGCTGGATCGTTGAACAAACCAGCCGCGATGGTGATGGGGTAACTACGTTCCCCGAGAGTGACGGTGATCCTCTCCATGACGCGACATCCACCTTAGTTGCTTAAACCCGCAGGCCTGTTATTAAGCCAGAATTAATTGCTTTCCAGCATATGAATAATCTGGTTTGCGACCACTTTAGCGCTCTGATCGTCAGTACGAATGGTAACGTCAGCAATCTCCTCATACAGCGGATTACGTTCATCCGCCAGCGCTTCCAGTACTTCGCGTGGCGGTGTATCCACTTGCAGAAGCGGACGTTTTTTATCGCGCTGAGTGCGAGCCAGTTGCTTTTCGATAGTGGTTTCCAGATACACCACTACGCCACGGGCGGAGAGACGATTACGGGTTTCGCGAGATTTCACAGAACCGCCGCCGGTTGCCAGTACGATGCCCTGTTTTTCCGTCAGCTCATTGATGATTTTTTCTTCGCGATCGCGGAAACCTTCTTCACCTTCTACATCGAAGACCCAGCCCACATCAGCTCCGGTTCGTTTCTCAATCTCTTGATCAGAATCGTAAAATTCCATATTGAGTTGTTGAGCTAACTGGCGCCCAATAGTGCTTTTGCCGGCACCCATAGGCCCAACCAGAAAGATATTGCGTTTCTCTGCCATTTTTTCGGTACTACTAAGACTATTCGTTGATGATAAACCCGCTGCGCAAACACGAGGCGTAGCAGGGCATGAACTGAAACCTCTTATGCGATAGTGCGAGAGTCAGATCGAAAATTATCTCAGTACTCCGGCTTGTTTGGCAACTTATTAAATCATTAACCAGGCACAGAGCATTTTTAATAAGTCGGAGACCGCTGACGCTCAAATCGGTACTCCTTGTAAGCTAAATCATCCCTCACGTCAAACACCTGGACCAAGTTCCGCTGAAAAAGGAGCGCCAGAGACAAGATTAATTGAGCGCAGCGAGCCTGGGGGTAATAAACACCACCAGCTCCCGCCGCTCGTGGTCTTTCGCGGTGTGGCGGAATAATCTTCCAATGCCTGGAAGCGCGCCCAGCACGGGTATCTGATTTTTACCCGCCGTGTTTTTTTGCGAAAAAATACCGCCGAGCGCCAGCGTTTCGCCGCTTTTTACTTCAACCAGCGTTTCAATTTCCTGTTTATCGATAGCCATGGTTTCGCCTTCCGCCTGCTGTAGCATCCGGCCCGGCATGTTCTGGCTGATGCGCAACTTCAGACGCACGCGCTTATCCGCAAGCACGGTTGGCGTCACCTCCATGCCCAGCACCGCCTCTTTAAACTCAACAGACGTTTTACCGCTCTCGCCGCTGGAAACCTGATACGGTATCTCACTGCCCTGCTTGATGCTGGCAGGCTGCCGGTGAGAAGCGAGTAAACGCGGGCTGGCGATAATCTCAAGCTGCTGTTTTTGCTCCAGGGCCGATAATTCAACGTCGAGCGCTCGCGCATTGATGCTGCCAATGTTAAAACCTATGCGCGTACTGGCAGCGCCAACAGAAAGATCGGCAGACAGCGCAGACGCCAGCGGCGAGTTTTGCGCAAGTCCCCATTTTACGCCCAGCTCGCGCAGACTTTTTTCGCTGATGGTAACGATATGCGCCGCCAGTTCTATCTGCTCTACCGGCAAATCCATCTGTGAAATCCATTTTTCAACGCCTGCCAACGCTTCTTTATTATCCCGCACCAATAGTCGGTTGAGCCGTATATCGACGGTTATCGTGCCCTGTGGACTCAGCAGCTTCTCGCCCGCCTGCGCCAGTTCGCTGGCATCGGCATAACGCAGCGTGATACTTCGCGTGAGCAGTGGCGCATTCTGCTTGCGCCTTGCTTCGCCGGCATCCCGCTCAGCCTGCTTTTGCTGTTGCATGCTGGCGGTATGGACATGCCAGACATCCCCCTGCCGACTCAGCGCCAGCCCGGCACTGCTCGCCACCGTTTGCAAAGCTTGCAGCCAGGGGACATCGACCAGGTGCAACGACAGCTCCCCTTTTACCTCCGGCGGTATCACGATGTTCTGCTTTTCCTGCGCCGCCAGCGCCTGTAACACCTGAGCGACCGGCACGTCATCCAGCGTCAGCGTGACGAGCTGCGCCGCCTGCACCCACGCTGCCAACAGGCTGCTGAATACCAGCCCCGCTATCCATTTTTTCATTCCGGGTTCCTTCTCGTTTTAGTCTCCATTGTGCCGGGAGGCACTCCTCACCCCGCGTGAGAACCATTTCGTGCATAGTCATCGCTTCTACCTGCCACCCATTGTTCAGTTGCCTGCCAGCAGTAACCCGATGCCAGCGCCCTTCTGCATCGCGTAAAAAACCCAGCGCCTGCCCGCCCGTTACCGCGCCGTGATACTGCCAGCGCTCAGGTAGCATGCCCTGGCAGGGCTGCGCCGCTGGCTGGAAAGGGTTGCGCATCCCGCTTAGCAACAGGCAAAGCGTTGCGGCCAACAACAGACGTTTAATCACTATCGCCCTGCTCCAGTTGCATGATGAAACGCAGCGTGTTACCCGTGCCCGCCAGTGAAAAGGCGGGAATGTGCATATCGCACTGCGCCAGGCGTTGAAAGACATTCACCGCTGCCTCCCAGCCTGTTTCCAGTTCCGCTTCTGCGCCATCACGTTCCGGCTGCCAGCGCACGAGTTGCTGCTCCTGCGACGGTAAACTCAGCGGCGAAAAAAGGCATGTGTGAGCAAAAGCGGGCAACGGCGCACCCGCAGGTGGTTCCAGCGCACGCAATGTACGCCACAGGACCTGCCGGGACGCTTCCCGTGCCGTGCGCTCTCTGGCAAGCTGCGCCAGCTGTTTTTGCTGCGGCGATATCAAAAGCCACCACAGTAGCGCCAGGCCGCATAGCGTTGCCGCCAGCCAGCACAACAGGCGCGCGGTTACTGACAGGGCCAGCCAGCGGTCAAGGTTGCAGCCCATCGTTATGCTCCCGGTTAAGCTGATACTGAAAACGCCAGCGCCCCTGTGTATCGCGGACCATCGCCCCGGCGGGTTGCAGAGCAAAACCCACCACGCCCTGCAGGCGCAGTTCCATTTCGCGTAATGCGCTAAAGGAGCCTGCCAGCCCGGAAAGCGTCAGCCGTTCCTGCTGCCAGCGAAGTTCTGTAAGCCAGGCCTGCGGCGGCAAACGTTCTGCCAGTGCCAGCAGCGTGTCGCGCCAGAGGCGGGTGTTGTGCTGGCGCAACGCGCGGGCCTGTGCTTGCTGCCACTGCTGCTGGCGCAGTTGCAAAGGCTTTTTGGCCCCGTCAAGCGCAGCGGCTATTTCGCCGTCTGAGTGCTGCCACAGTGCCGCGTGATGAAAGCGCAGCGCAGCCTGCCCCTGCCATGCGATACCGCTTGCGGCAATAACCAGCGCCGTCAGCAGGAAAGCACAGGCCCAGCGGCGAGCGCTACGCCGCTGCCGGAGACGACGCCAGGGAAGAAAATTGACAACCGGCAGCATCAGTACCCCCTCGCCAGCGCCAGCCCAAGCGCGATGGCAAAACGCTCTCCCGCCGCCGGTAGCGGTGGCTGGCGCTGAGCAATGGCACACCAGCAGTCGAAGCCGCTGGCAGTGTCGCAGCACTGCACTATCTCGTCTGTGGGCAGCCCCAGTATGCCTGCCAACTGCGCCGCGCCCTTCGCATCCTCTCGCGCACGACGCCCCCAGCCCTCTTTCATAGCCCATAGCCATTGCCGCTCATCGCACCAGGCAAGGCAACGCACGGGTGTTGTCAGCCAGGGAAGCAGAGTTTGTAGCGCGCAGGCATCCGGCGTAATGGAGGAGAGGTGAAGAGAGAGCGCGCGAGCGATATCCAGCAGCGCGGCAATGTCTTTGTTTTGCACCGCCGTCACGCCGTAATTTGCCCCGGGCTCGTCTTCGGTAAAATCAAAACAGAGGTCTGTTTCGGACATTTCCAGCTCTTGCGCCATCGCCTGCGAAACCCACCTGACAAGCTTTGGCTCGCGCAGAGAGACCGCCGGGCGAGGCAGCTTTTTTTGCAGCGTCTGCCCGGCGGGAATGGCCAGCCGCACACAGTGGCGCTGTGGCAGCGTCCGCCGCCAGGGGTGAAGTGCCGCAAGCAGGTGTTCCGGCGCTTTTATTCGCCCCTGAACGACCGTGCCGGGAGGTAAAGGAAGGTGCCACCAGCGCCGTAACGCCAGGCCGCGATGACCTGTCGCCAGCGCGACAGCGTAAACGCCATCCTCTTGAATATGCACGCCTATTTGCCAATGCCTGAATGCCATAAAATACGATCTCCTTATCGACTTGCGGGTTGCTGCTATATCAATGCTTCAGGCTTGCCTTTATACTACCGCGCGTTTGTTTATAAACTGCCCAATTGCCACCAGATGGGAAATTTACAGTGAAGTTCGTAAAGTATTTATTCATCCTTGCAGTCTGTTGCATTCTGCTGGGAGCAGGCTCGATATACGGTCTGTACAAATTTATTGAGCCGCAGTTGCCTGATGTGGCGACGCTGAAAGATGTGCGGCTGCAGATCCCCATGCAGGTCTACACTGCCGATGGCGAATTGATCGCGCAGTACGGTGAAAAACGCCGTATCCCTTTGACACTTAGCCAAATTCCACCTGAGTTTGTGAAAGCATTTATCGCGACCGAAGATAGCCGTTTTTATGAGCATCATGGCGTCGATCCGGTGGGGATTTTCCGTGCCGCAAGTGTTGCGCTGTTTTCCGGCCATGCTTCGCAAGGAGCCAGCACCATTACGCAGCAGCTGGCGCGTAACTTCTTCTTAAGCCCTGAACGCACGCTGATACGTAAAATTAAAGAAGTGTTCCTGGCGATTCGTATCGAGCAGATGCTGAATAAAGACGAAATCCTGGAGCTGTATCTCAACAAAATTTACCTCGGCTACCGCGCCTATGGCGTAGGTGCCGCCGCACAGGTCTATTTCGGCAAAACGGTCGATCAACTGACTTTAAGCGAGATGGCCGTTATTGCCGGGCTGCCAAAAGCGCCTTCGACGTTTAACCCGCTTTACTCGCCCGACCGCGCGCTAGCGCGCCGCAACGTGGTGCTGGCCCGTATGCAAAGCGAAGGGTATATCAGCCAGCAACAGGCCGAACAGGCGCGCAGCGAGGCAATCGAAGCCCGCTACCATGCGCCGGAAATCGCGTTCTCTGCCCCCTATCTCTCTGAGCTTGTGCGCCAGGATATGGTCGCGCGCTATGGCGAGAAAGCTTACGAAGATGGCTACCGTATTTACACCACGATTACGCGAAAAACCCAGCAAGCCGCCCAGGCTGCCGTGCGTAAAAACGTGATGGACTACGATATGCGCCACGGTTATCGCGGGCCGTCAAACGTGCTGTGGAAAGTGGGTGAAACGCCCTGGGACAGCAAGAAAATTACCGACTCGTTAAAAGCGCTGCCAACGTATGGGCCGCTGCTTCCGGCGGTGGTGACCAGCGCCAACCCGCAGGAAGCCACCGCGCTGCTGGCGGACGGTTCTACGGTGTCGCTGAAGTTAGAAGGCGTACGCTGGGCGCGCCCTTATCGCTCCGATACGCAACAAGGCCCGACACCGCGCAAAGTCACTGATGCCGTGCAGACCGGGCAGCAAATCTGGGTGCGCCAGGTCGGTGATGACTGGTGGCTGGGGCAGGTGCCGGATGTCAACTCCGCGCTGGTTTCTCTTAACCCGCAAAATGGCGCGGTACTGGCGCTGGTCGGCGGTTTTGACTTCAACCAGAGCAAATTTAACCGCGCGACCCAGGCACTGCGCCAGGTCGGGTCAAATATCAAACCGTTCCTCTACACCGCCGCGATGGATAAAGGCCTGACGCTGGCGAGCATCCTCAACGATGCGCCAATCTCCCGCTGGGATGCTGGTGCCGGTTCTGACTGGCGGCCAAAAAACTCGCCGGATCAATATGATGGCCCGATTCGCCTGCGCCAGGGATTAGGGCAGTCGAAAAACGTGGTGATGGTGCGTGCGATGCGCGCGATGGGCGTGGATTACGCCGCCGAGTATTTGCAGCGCTTCGGTTTCCCGGCGCAAAACATTGTGCGTACCGAGTCGCTGGCACTCGGCTCCGCCTCTTTTACACCGCTCCAGGTGGCGCGGGGCTATGCGGTCATGGCCAATGGCGGCTTTTTGGTCGACCCTTTTTACATCGCAAAAATTGAAGACGGCCAGGGTAACGTGCAGTTTGAAGCGAAACCGAAAGTGGCCTGCGCGGATTGCGATATTCCGGTGATTTACGGCGAAACACCTAAGTCTGACGTGCTGGAAAACAAAGACATGGAAAATGTCGCCACCTCGCAGGAGCAGAATAATGCTTTCGTGCCGATGCCGCAGCTTGAGCAGGCAAACCGGGCGCTGGTGCAGCGAAGCGGCGGCGAAGAGTATGCGCCGCATGTGGTCAGCACGCCGCTGGCGTTTTTGATTAAGAGCGCGCTGAACAGTAACGTCTTTGGCGAGCCGGGCTGGCAGGGTACCGGCTGGCGGGCGGGGCGCGATCTCAAGCGCAACGATATTGGCGGCAAAACCGGGACGACGAACAGTTCGAAAGACGCCTGGTTCTCTGGCTATGGCCCTGGTGTGGTGACGTCTGTCTGGATTGGTTTTGACGACCATCGCCGCAACTTAGGGCGTACCACCGCTTCCGGTGCTATCAAAGATCAGATCTCAGGCTATGAAGGCGGAGCGAAGAGCGCGCAGCCTGCGTGGGATGATTATATGAAAGCCGTGCTGGACGGCGTGCCGGAACAGCCTCTCACCCCGCCGCCGGGCGTGGTGACGGTCAATATCGACAGACGCACCGGGCAACTGGCGAACGGCGGTAGCAGCCGTCAGGAGTACTTTATCGAAGGTACGCAGCCAACCCAGCAGGCGGTGCAGGAAGTGGGAACCACGCTGATTGATAACGGTGAGACGCACGAACTGTTCTAGCGCTGCGTTGCGCAATACGTAAAAAGGGCGCTTCGGCGCCCTTTTTGATTGCTCAGAGCCGCCCCTGCTCTCTTAGCCACTCGCGGACTAAAAACAGGGCGCTGACGTTGCGCGCTTCGGTAAAGTCCGGCTCTTCAAGCAAATCCATCATATGCTTTAACGGCCAGCGCACCTGCGGCAACGGTTCAGGTTCATCACCCTCCAGCGACTCCGGGTAAAGCTCCTCGGCGACGACAATGTTCATCTTGCTGGAGAAGTAAGAGGGCGCCATGCTTAACTTTTTCAAAAAAGTCAGATTTTTTGCGCCAAATCCTACCTCTTCTTTTAACTCACGGTTCGCCGCTTCGTATATACTCTCACCAGCATCAATGAGACCTTTGGAAAAACCAAGCTCGTAAGACTCCGTGCCGACCGCATATTCACGGATAAGAATCAGGTGATCATCGACAATGGGCACGATCATCACGGCTTCGTGAGTGGAAGGACGCATGCGCTCGTAAACACGGCGCACGCCGTTGCTGAACTCCAGATCCACGCTTTCCACATTAAAAAGCCGTGAAGAAGCGACGGTTTCGACGTGGAGAATGGTGGGTTTTTGCAATGATTCGCTCATTATTATCGGTCTTTGCAGAGAAACTCTCGTTATTGTGCGACACTACGCACACTTTGAGCAATCTATTCGCCTTTAATTTACATTCCTGCAACCTTAAAGATAAAAATCCTAAATAAGCACAAAAGTCAAGTGGTTGAATTAAAACTAAGAATTTGCTGATATTCCCCTATAGGTGGTTTTGCTATCCTTTCACGCGATGGTATCCGCCTAAAAAGACTGAGAATAACGTCGGCCAACCATTCTGATTGTCTACGGGAAGGGTGCAACTGACTACACCTGTTCGGAAAAGTAAGATGGGGAAAGCATGAGCACCATTTTGATTTTTTTCGCTGCTATGCTGGCCTGCGTATTCCTCGCCGGATGGATTTATAGGTTAAGGTCGCAGCGTCGCTATCGACTGCCTTTTTTACAGGCCTTTTCTGGTGCGACCGCCCGTAAGCTGACCGCAGAAGAACGCGAAGCCGTCGAAAGCTATCTCGACTCCCTTTCCCGTACCCAAAATACACCAGGCCCTACGGGCGCAACCGCCGCGCCGGTGACCATTAAATTAAATGCCCATAGCAACACCGTGCTGTTTGTTTCGCACCCGATAACACGCTATGGCATCACCCCGGATGCGCCCAATAAATGGCGCTACTATCTCGATTCCGTCGAAGTGCATCTGCCGCCTTTTTGGGAGCAGTATATTAACGACGAGAACAACGTCGAAGTGATCCGCACCGATTCCCTGCCGCTGGTGATCTCGCTGAACGGGCATACGCTTGGTGAATATATTCATGAAGAGCGCGGCAGCGAACTGGAAGGCCTTCCTGCACATCATTCGGCCATTCGCGGTGAAGAGAGCGAACAGATAGAGCTTCTGAATATCCGCCGTGAAACGCCTGAAGAGCACGCGTTAAGTCGCCCGGACGGCATGCGCGAAGCGTTACTTATTTGCGCGGCTTTTTTACTCTTTTTCTTTTGCCTGATCTCACCGGATGTTTTTGTCCCGTGGCTGGCTGGCGGCGCGATTCTACTGCTTGCGGCCGGGCTATGGGGGCTGTATGCGCCACCGGCTAAAAACACGCTGCGCGAGATCCATTGCCTGCGCGGTACGCCAAAACGCTGGGGGCTGTTTGGTGAAAACACCCAGGACCAGATGAACAACATCTCGTTGGGGATTATCGATCTTATCTATCCGCGCCACTGGCAGCAGTTTGTCGCCCAGGACCTCGGGCAGCAGACCGATATTGATATTTACCTCGATCGTCACGTGGTGCGCCAGGGGCGTTTTTTATCCCTGCATGACGAAGTGAAAAATTTCCCGCTCCAGCACTGGGTGCGCAGCGCCGTGATTGCCGCCGGTTCGCTGGTTGTGGTGGTGATGCTGCTGGTCTGGGTTCCGCTGGATATGCCTATCAAATTCACCGTTTCGTGGATTAAGGGCGCGCAAACCATTGAAGCAAACAGCGTTGCTCAGCTTGAGGCCACGGCTCTGCGTATTGGCGACACGCTGCGCATCAACGGCACCGGGATGTGTAATATTCACATGCAGAATAACTGGTCTTCGCGCCGGGCCTCTCCGTTTACGCCGTTCGACTGCTCGCAGGTCATCTGGAACAACGCCCCGCCCCTGCCGTTGCCAGAATCTGAGACCGTGACCAAAGCCACTGCCCTTGCTCAAGCCGTTAGCCGCCAGCTTCACCCAACTGCTGAAGAAGACTCTCGCGTTAGCCCGGTACTTCGCTCCGCCATTCAGAAATCTGGTATGGTTTTGCTGGATGATTTCGCTGACATCGTACTGAAAACTCAGGACTTGTGTGCTGCTGAAGACGAATGCCTGCGGCTGAAAAACGCGCTGGTAAACCTTGGCAACACTAAAGACTGGGAGACGCTGACCAGGCGTGCCCTTGATGGCAAACTGACGGGCATGAATGTCTTGCTGCGCCCGGTGAGCGCCGAGTCGCTGGATAACCTGGTGACCACCTCTACCGCGCCCTTTATTCTGCGCGAAACGACCCGTGCGGCGCAGGCGCTGAACAGCCCGGCTCCGGGAGGTTTTATGATTATCAGCGAAGAAGGCAGCGAGCTGGTGGATCAGCCGTGGCCGCCGATTCCTCTCTATGATTACCCGGCACAGGAGCAGTGGGACGAGTTCCAGAGGCTGGCGCAAATGCTGATGCATACGCCGTTCCGCGCCGAAGGGATCATCACAAATATTTATACCAATGCGAACGGCACAAAAGTTATCAGCCTGCACCGCATGCCGGATGCCAGCGGCCTGTGGCGCTATACCGGCACAACTTTGCTGCTTTTCGCTATGGTGGTGAGCGGCCTGTACAACGGCGTCGTCGCGCTGCGTCGCTACCAGCGTAACCGCTCTCGCTTCGAACAAATTCAGCAGTATTATGAAAGCTGCCTGAACCCGCATTTGCTCGACACGCAGGAAAGCCTCAGCCAGTAACGACCCGCAACGCGAGCTGTGCTACCCTGTCGCGCACGTTTTCCTCGGCTGGAATTCCACTATGCATATTGATATTGCCTGGCAGGACGTTGATACCGTTCTGCTGGACATGGACGGCACCCTGCTTGACCTCGCGTTTGATAACTTTTTCTGGCAAAAACTGGTACCGGAAACCTATGCCGCGCAGCAGGGTATCACGCCTGATGAAGCACAGCGCCTGATTGGTCAGGAATATCACGCCGTACAGCATACGCTAAACTGGTATTGTCTGGATTACTGGAGCGAACGCCTCGGTCTTGATATTTGCGCCATGACCACCCAGCACGGCCCGCGCGCGCTATTGCGTGAAGACACAGTGCCGTTTCTGGATGCGCTGAAAAAAAGCGGCAAGCGCCGTATTTTGCTGACCAATGCGCACCCGCATAATCTGGCGGTAAAACTTGAGCACACCGGGCTTGCGTCGCACCTTGATTTATTACTTTCCACCCACACATTTGGTTATCCGAAAGAGGATCAGCGCTTGTGGCAGGCGGTTGCGCAGGAAACAGGGTTAGACCCCGAAAGAACCCTGTTTGTTGATGACAGCGAACCGATTCTGGATGCTGCTGCGAAATTCGGCATTCGTTACTGTCTGGGCATCACCAACCCGGACTCCGGCATGGCGGAAAAGCGCTATCTGCGCCATCCCGGCATGAACGATTACCGTCGCTTGATCCCCTCGCTTCTTAAGGAGGTGTGATGAAACAGCAGCCAGCGCAAGAGATCCGGCTGGATAAATGGCTATGGGCGGCACGTTTTTATAAAACACGCGCTCTGGCTCGCGAAATGATTGAAGGCGGCAAAGTGCATTACAACGGGCAGCGCAGCAAGCCGAGTAAAATCGTTGAGCTGAACGCCACCCTCACGTTGCGCCAGGGAAACGACGAGCGCACCGTGATAGTCAAAGGTATTACGGAACAGCGCCGCCCGGCGGCGGAAGCTGCCGCGCTCTACGAAGAGACGGCAGAGAGCGTTGAAAAACGCAAAAAAATGGCACAGGCCCGCAAGCTGAACGCGCTAACGATGCCGCACCCGGACAGGCGGCCGGGCAAAAAAGAGCGCCGCGATCTGATAAAATTTAAATACGGTGACAGCGAGTAACGCTCACCCGCAAGAGAGATAATTATGGCCCATCAAGACCAATTACACCGCTATCTGTTTGAAAACTATGCCGTGCGCGGCGAGCTGGTGACTGTTTCCAACACCTGGCAACAGATGCTGGAGAACCACAACTACCCGTTGCCGGTAAAAACGTTGCTGGGTGAGCTGCTGGTGGCTACCAGCCTGCTGACCGCGACGCTGAAGTTTGCCGGTGATATTACCGTCCAGCTGCAGGGTGATGGCCCGATGAGCCTTGCGGTCATCAACGGTAACAACCGTCAGCAAATGCGCGGCGTGGCGCGTGTTCAGGGTGAAATTCCGGACGATGCCGACCTGAAAACCCTGGTGGGCAATGGTTATCTGGTTATCACTATCACGCCGGAAGAGGGCGAGCGTTACCAGGGCGTGGTGGGTCTGGAAGGCGACACGCTGGCCGCGTGCCTGGAAGATTATTTCCTGCGCTCTGAGCAGCTGCCGACGCGTCTTTTTATTCGTACCGGTGAAGTGGAAGGTCAGCTGGCGGCAGGCGGTATGCTGTTGCAGGTGCTGCCCGCACAAGACACGCAGGCGAATGACTTCGAGCATCTGGCGGTACTGACCGAGACCGTGAAAGCCGAAGAGCTGCTGGCGCTTAGCGCGGAAGATGTGCTGTGGCGTCTGTATCACGAAGAAGAAGTCACCCTCTACGATCCGCAGGATGTGGTGTTCAAATGCACCTGCTCACGCGAGCGCTGCGCGGATGCGCTGAAAACGCTGCCGGAGGAAGAAGTGGACAGCATCATCGCCGAAGAGGGCGAAATTGATATGCACTGCGATTACTGCGGCAACCATTATGTGTTCAACGCAATGGATATTGCTGAAATCCGCAACAACGCCTCCCCCGCCGATCCGCAGCTTCATTAAGCAATCACGCCGCCTCCGGGCGGCGTTTTTGCCAACTCCGTCACGTTTCCGTTAAAATCCTGTATGAAAGTGTTACGTAATTTACTTTCATGAAAGCGATTACAGTCACAAACTTGCGGTTAAATATTTTGCTTTATAGCCTTTTAAGAAAACTTTCCCGATCATTGTGCCTTATTCCTGACATAATTCGTCGCCTAACGTGATGAAAGTCGCAGCATTGCCCGTAAGCCTGGTTTGTCGAGATACGTAAATCTATGAGCCTCGTCCCGGTTACACAATGAAGAATGACCCTACAATTTCCAGCAGTACATTTGGCTAAGGAGTAGTGAAATGCGTGTTAAGAGCTTAACCCCGCAAGATCTCAAGGCTTATGGTATCAACGATGTACAGGATATCGTTTACAACCCCGATTACGATACGTTGTATCAGGAAGAGCTCCGTCCAGACCTGGAAGGTTACGAGCGTGGTGTGTTAACGAATTCTGGTGCTGTCGCCGTCGACACCGGTATTTTTACCGGCCGTTCGCCAAAAGATAAGTATATCGTCCGTGATGACACCACCCGCGACACCGTGTGGTGGTCCGATAAAGGTAAAGGCAAGAACGACAACAAGCCGCTCTCGCCAGAAGTGTGGCAGCATTTAAAAGGTCTGGTCACTGAAGAACTCTCCGGCAAACGTCTGTTTGTCGTTGATGCGTTTTGCGGTGCCAACCCGGACTCCCGCCTCGCGGTGCGCTTTATCACCGAAGTCGCCTGGCAGGCACACTTCGTCAAAAATATGTTTATCCGCCCGACCGATGAAGAGCTGGCAAGTTTTGAGCCGGACTTTATTGTGTTGAATGGCGCGAAATGCACCAATCCACAATGGCAGGAACAGGGTCTTAATTCAGAAAACTTTGTCGCCTTTAACCTGACCGAGCGTATGCAGCTGATCGGCGGTACCTGGTACGGCGGCGAGATGAAAAAAGGCATGTTCTCCATTATGAACTACCTGCTGCCGCTGAAAGGCATCGCCTCGATGCACTGCTCGGCGAACGTGGGCGAGAAAGGTGATGTCGCCGTTTTCTTCGGCCTTTCTGGCACCGGCAAAACCACCCTTTCCACCGATCCGAAGCGTCGTCTGATTGGCGATGACGAGCACGGCTGGGATGACGACGGCGTGTTCAACTTCGAAGGCGGTTGCTACGCAAAAACCATCCGTCTCTCTGAAGAAGCCGAACCGGACATCTTCCACGCCATCCGCCGCGATGCGCTGCTGGAAAACGTCACCGTCCGCGCCGATGGCAGCATCGATTTTGATGATGCATCGAAAACGGAAAACACCCGTGTGTCGTATCCGATTTACCATATCCAGAATATCGTTAAACCGGTGTCGAAAGCGGGCCACGCCACAAAAGTTATCTTCCTGACGGCGGATGCATTCGGCGTATTGCCGCCGGTGTCACGCCTGACCGCGAGCCAGACGCAGTATCACTTCCTCTCCGGTTTTACCGCGAAACTGGCGGGAACCGAGCGCGGCGTGACTGAACCGACCCCGACCTTCTCCGCCTGCTTCGGCGCGGCTTTCCTCTCGCTGCACCCGACACAGTACGCTGAAGTGCTGGTAAAACGGATGCAGGATGCAGGCGCGCAGGCGTATCTGGTCAATACCGGCTGGAACGGCACCGGCAAACGTATCTCTATTAAGGATACGCGCGCGATTATCGATGCCATTCTTAATGGTTCGCTGGATGATGCAGAGACCTTTACGCTGCCGATTTTCGACCTGGCGATCCCGACACAGCTGCCGGGCGTCGATGCGGCCATTCTGGACCCGCGTAACACCTGGGCGTCACCGGAGCAGTGGCAGGAGAAAGCAACCCAGCTGGCGAATCTGTTTATCGATAACTTCGAGAAGTACACTGATACCCCGGCGGGCGCAGCGCTGGTCAGTGCCGGTCCGAAGCTTTAACGGCTGCAAACCATAAAAAAACCCGCCGATTTATGGCGGGTTTTTTGTTCAGACTTCTTTGGCGGGCAGCGGCTGGCGGCCAATAGGAATGGGCAGCCAGGCGCGAATACACAGCCCGCCTCGTTCGCTGGTGCCAAGCTCCAGCAGGCCATTATGGTTATCGACAATACGCTGCACGATTGCCAGCCCCAGGCCGGTTCCGCTGGAGCTGCGCGCGCTGTCGCCGCGCACAAACGGCTGGAACAGATGCTTGCGCTGCTCAGGCAAGATCCCCGGCCCGTCATCTTCCACCTGAAACCATGCGCGGTTCAGCTCCGTGCCGCTGCTGACCTTGATCCAGCCGTTGCCGTAACGGGCTGCGTTCACCACCATATTGGCGACCGCGCGTTTAATCGACAGCGGGTGCATACGCACGTAGATTTCGCTGTCATTCAGCGCCGTTTCGATTTCCCGCTCGTAACCGCTTTCAGCGGCCACCACTTCGCCCAGCACCGCGTTCAGCTCGGCGACCTCCATCGGCATCTCCTGCCCGGTTCGCAGGTAGTCGATAAACTGCTCGATGATAGCGTTACACTCTTCGATATCTTTATTAATCGACTCCGCCAGATAGCCATCTTCCTGCGCCATCATCTCTGTCGCCAGGCGGATACGCGTCAGCGGTGTACGTAAATCGTGGCTCACCCCGGCCATTAACAGCGTGCGATCGTCCGCCAGCTGTTTCACCCCGGCGGCCATCTGGTTAAACGCACGGGTCACCGAGCGCACCTCCGACGCGCCATATTCACGCAGCGGCGGCGGGATATGCCCTTTCCCCACCTTCAGCGCCGCGTGCTCAAGGTCTACAAGCGGTCGGTTTTGAATGCGGATAAACAGCCAGGCTCCGCCGATTGCCAGCAGCATAATCGCCAGCGTATAGCGGAACAGCGGAGAGAAGTCCCCCTGATGGATCTCCGTTAGCGGGACACGCACCCAGATATTGGGCGAGAGCCAGGTTTTCAGCCACACCACCGGCGAGCTTTTATTCACTTCGACGCGCACTTCCGTCGGCCCGCCAAGCTGCTGCGCCATTTGCTGGCTTAAAAATTCGTAATGCTGCGCCCAACGCAGCCCCGCGTCTTCCGCCGCTTCGTTAGAATAGAGCGAGATCCCCAGCTCACGATAAATCTCACGACGAAACGCCGGGGGCACCATCAGTTGCGTCCCATCCTCCAGTTGCAGTTTATCGGTCATCAGCATACGGACTTCGTAGGCGAGCACCTTATTGAACTGCTGGAGGCTGGGCAAAATGGCGAAGTTCAGCACCACCAGGTAAGTCGTCACCAGGCTTACGAACAGCAAGGTGACAATCAGTAACAGCGTGCGGGCGAAAGAACTGCGCGGCGAGAAGCGCATTCGCTTCATGCTTTAGAACCGTCCGGCACAAAGACGTAGCCCAGGCCCCAAACGGTCTGGATATAGCGCGGATGCGCCGGATCTTCTTCCACCATGCGGCGCAGGCGGGAGATTTGCACATCGATAGAACGCTCCATCGCCGAGTATTCACGCCCGCGCGCCAGGTTCATCAGCTTATCGCGCGAGAGCGGCTCACGCGGGTGGCTAACCAGCGCTTTCAGCACGGCGAACTCGCCGCTGGTCAGCGGCATCGGCTCATCTTCACGGAACATTTCGCGCGTGCCGAGGTTCAGCTTGAATTTACCAAACGCAATGACCGCTTCTTCCTGCGACGGCGCGCCTGGCAGCTCATTGGCCTGGCGGCGCAGCACCGCGCGGATACGCGCCAGCAATTCACGCGGGTTAAAGGGTTTAGGAATATAGTCATCAGCGCCGATTTCCAGCCCTACGATACGATCCACTTCTTCCCCTTTCGCCGTGACCATAATGATAGGCATCGGGTTGCTTTGGCTACGCAGGCGGCGACAGATGGAGAGACCATCTTCGCCCGGCAGCATCAAATCCAGCACCATCAGGTGGAATGATTCACGCGTGAGCAAGCGATCCATCTGTTCAGCGTTAGCGACGCTACGAACCTGGAAGCCCTGCTCGGTCAGATAACGCTCAAGTAATGCGCGCAGACGCATATCGTCATCCACCACCAGAATCTTATAATTCTCTTGCATTGTTTATACTCCCAAAGGTTCCGACAATTATGTGTTCGTATTCTAAAAAAGTGCGCGTTCACGACCAGCGAAATCTGGTATAAATTCTAGTCGAAATTGTTACAAAGCATATTTAACAGCAAGTTATATGCACATTTCATCACATAAACCATGATTAATCCGCACTTTAAGACGTTTCGATTGTAATAGTGTGGACGGAAGAAAGCGTAAAGAAATAAGGCTACTGAATGAAAACGCCCCTGATCACGCGTGAAGGCTACGACAAACTGAAGCAGGAACTCGATTTTCTCTGGCGCCAGGAGCGCCCCGAGGTCACCAAAAAAGTGACCTGGGCAGCAAGCCTTGGCGATCGCAGCGAAAATGCGGACTATCAGTACAATAAAAAACGCCTGCGCGAAATTGACCGCCGGGTACGCTATCTCACTAAGTGTCTGGAAAATTTAAAAATTGTTGATTATTCCCCCCAACAGGAAGGCAAAGTCTTTTTTGGTGCCTGGGTGAAAATTGAAAACGACGACGGTAACACGCTGCGTTTTCGTATCGTCGGTTATGACGAGATTTTTGGCCGCAAAGATTATATCTCTATCGACTCGCCGATGGCCCGCGCGCTGTTAAAAAAAGAGGTAGGCGATGTGGCCATCGTGCAGACGCCCGCAGGCGAAGCCACCTGGTACGTGGTTGACATCGATTATGTGAAGCCTGGCCCCGGAAGAGTCTGAGAGCACCCACGTCGGCTGGTATTTTTCGCTGCCAGTCCGTATAACTAGTCGCTGATTTTTGTACTGAAGATGATAAAGAAATGATGAATGATTCGCTCTGCCGCATTATTGCGGGTGAACTTCAGGCGCGGACTGAACAGGTGGAATCCGCCGTTCGCCTGCTTGATGAAGGGAATACCGTGCCGTTTATCGCGCGTTATCGTAAAGAGGTCACCGGTGGTCTGGACGACACGCAACTGCGTCAGCTCGAAACCCGCCTCGGTTATCTGCGCGAGCTGGAAGAACGCCGCCAGGCCATTCTCAAATCCATTAGCGAACAGGGCAAGCTCAGCGACGAGCTGGCGAAAGCTATCAACGGTACGCTGAGCAAAACCGAGCTTGAAGACCTCTACCTGCCCTACAAACCCAAGCGCCGCACGCGCGGGCAAATCGCTATCGAAGCCGGGCTGGAGCCGCTGGCCGACACGCTCTGGAACGATCCTTCCCAGGAGCCGGAAGCGCTGGCCGCCACCTTTGTTGACGCAGAAAAAGGCGTTGCTGACAGTAAAGCGGCGCTGGATGGCGCGCGCTATATCCTGATGGAGCGTTTCGCTGAAGATGCCGCGCTGCTGGCAAAAGTTCGCGACTATTTGTGGAAGAACGCGCATCTGGTCTCGACCGTGGTGAGCGGCAAAGAGGAAGAGGGCGCGAAATTCCGCGACTATTTCTCGCATAACGAACCGCTCTCAGGCGTGCCTTCTCACCGCGCGCTGGCGATGTTCCGTGGTCGCAACGAGGGCGTGCTGCAACTGTCGTTGAACGCCGACCCGCAGTTTGACGAGCCGCCGAAAGAGAGCCACGGCGAGCAGATTATTATCGACCATCTTGGCCTGCGCCTGAACAACGCACCGGCGGATAGCTGGCGCAAAGGCGTGGTGAGCTGGACGTGGCGTATTAAGGTGCTGATGCATCTGGAAACAGAGCTGATGGGCACGGTGCGCGAGCGTGCCGAGGATGAAGCCATCAATGTGTTCGCCCGCAACCTGCACGATCTGCTGATGGCCGCGCCAGCCGGTTTGCGCGCCACCATGGGTCTTGATCCTGGCCTGCGCACCGGCGTAAAAGTCGCGGTCGTCGATGCGACCGGCAAACTGGTGGCGACAGACACTATCTATCCACACACTGGTCAGGCGGCCAAAGCCGCGGTGGCCGTAGCGGCGCTGTGCGAGAAGCACAATGTCGAGCTGGTGGCGATCGGTAACGGAACCGCTTCGCGTGAAACCGAGCGCTTCTTCCTGGATGTGCAAAAACAGTTCCCGAAAGTCACCGCGCAAAAAGTGATTGTCAGCGAGGCGGGCGCATCGGTTTATTCCGCCTCCGAACTGGCAGCGCAGGAGTTCCCGGATCTGGATGTTTCGCTGCGCGGTGCGGTCTCTATCGCGCGCCGATTGCAGGACCCGCTGGCCGAGCTGGTGAAAATTGACCCGAAATCTATCGGCGTCGGCCAGTATCAGCACGATGTCAGCCAGACGCAGCTGGCCCGCAAACTGGACGCGGTGGTGGAAGACTGCGTGAACGCCGTGGGCGTGGATCTCAACACCGCTTCTGTACCGCTGCTGACCCGCGTGGCAGGCCTGACGCGCATGATGGCGCAGAATATTGTCTCCTGGCGTGATGAAAATGGTCAGTTCCAGAACCGCCAGCAATTGCTGAAAGTCAGTCGTCTGGGGCCGAAAGCCTTTGAACAGTGCGCAGGCTTTTTGCGTATTAACCACGGCGACAACCCGCTGGATGCCTCAACCGTGCACCCGGAAGCCTACCCGGTGGTCGAGCGAATTCTTGCGGCAACGGAGCAATCGCTGCGTGATTTGATGGGTAACAGCGCTGAGCTGCGCAAGCTGAAAGCCTCGGAGTTTACCGACGAGCGTTTCGGCGTGCCGACGGTGAGCGATATCATCAAAGAGCTGGAAAAACCGGGCCGCGACCCGCGCCCTGAGTTTAAAACGGCGACCTTCGCCGAAGGCGTCGAAACCATGAATGACCTGCTGCCCGGCATGGTGCTGGAAGGCGCGGTGACTAACGTCACCAATTTTGGCGCGTTCGTGGATATCGGCGTGCATCAGGATGGCCTGGTGCATATCTCTTCGCTGGCGGATAAGTTTGTTGAAGATCCGCACACGGTGGTGAAAGCAGGCGATATCGTGAAGGTGAAGGTGCTGGAAGTGGATTTGCAGCGCAAGCGAATCGCGCTGACGATGCGCCTGGACGAGCAGCCAGGCGATGCCAACGCGCGCCGGGGCAATGGCGGTGCTCGCGATACCGGCAACCGTGGCAATTCACGCCCGGCGAAAGCGCCGCGTGGTCGCGATGCCCAACCCAGCGGCAACAGCGCAATGATGGATGCGCTGGCGGCGGCGATGGGTAAAAAACGCTAATCATTTTCCCCTCTTTGGCGAAAGAGGGGATTTTTTGCTTTTATTTAATACCTCGCAAACCGCGAGAATTATCCGTCAATAACTATATAAAATATTCAGATAACCTTCCCTGTTACTTTCTCTTAATAAATCCATAAAAATTTTTAATGAATTTATTCACACCTTGCAGAATTTCTTTATTTTATTTTTTTTAGCACAAAATGCAAACCGTACAAAATATTGAGCCACGTCAAACCGGAAACGAATTAATACCGCTTCCGGCGGCGATCGCATTTTTATATTTGATGACGGAAACCATTCTCATTATCATCGATAACTGTCGATTATTTATTCAACGTTTACAGCAATGACGAGAAGACGTTATGCAATACAGTCCTGAAAGTGCGTGGAAAATTACGGGTTTCTCGCAAGGCATCAGCCCTGCCTGGCGGCAAAAGTTGCTGTCATTAGGCATGTTGCCTGGTTCTTCATTCCACGTGGTACGTGTAGCGCCGTTCGGCGATCCTATTCATATTGAAACGCGCCGTGTTAGCCTGGTGCTGAGAAAAAAAGATCTCGCGTTCCTCGAACTGGAAGCGGTTTCACGCTAATAGTTTGCGCCGTTACAGAGAGCGAAGAAAAATGAAAAAAATAACCATTGGATTGATTGGAAATCCTAATTCTGGCAAGACAACTTTATTCAACCAGTTAACAGGTTCACGTCAACGAGTAGGTAATTGGTCCGGCGTGACCGTTGAGAGAAAAGAAGGTCAATTTACGACGACCGATAATCAGGTCACCCTTGTCGACCTCCCCGGCACTTACTCTCTGACCACCATTTCTGCCCAGACCTCACTGGATGAGCAGATTGCCTGCCACTATATTCTGAGCGGCGATGCCGATCTGCTGATAAACGTCGTGGATGCTTCAAACCTGGAGCGTAACCTCTACCTGACGCTGCAACTGCTGGAGCTGGGCATTCCGTGCATTATTGCCCTGAACATGCTAGATATTGCCGAAAAACAGCATATCCGTATTGATATCGATGCACTGACCCGCCGCCTCGGCTGCCCGGTTATCCCGCTGGTTTCCACGCGCGGGCGCGGCCTCGAAGCGCTGAAACTGGCTATCGACTGCCACCAGGCAAACGACGAGGTGGAGCTGGTGCATTACGCCAGGCCGCTCGCAGAGGAAGCAAGCGCGCTGGCAGAGGCGATGGATCCTGAGATACCGTGGCGTCACCGCCGCTGGATGAGTTTGCAAATTCTCGAAGGCGATATCTATAGCCGGGCGAATGCCGGGATCACGCCGTTGCAGCTCGAAGCCTCACTGACTCGCCTGCGCTCTGCGATGGACGATCCGGCGCTGCATATCGCCGATGCGCGCTATCAATCGATTGCCGCCCTGTGCGATACCGTCAGCAACACCTTAACCGCCGAACCCAGCCAGTTCACCGCAGCGGTCGATCGCATCGTCCTCAACCGGGTGTTAGGCCTGCCGATTTTCCTGTTTGTGATGTACCTGATGTTTCTCTTCGCCATCAATATCGGCGGCGCGCTGCAGCCGATTTTTGATATCGGTTCGGTCGCGATTTTCGTTCACGGTATCCAGTGGCTCGGCTACACCCTGCACTTCCCGGAGTGGCTCACCGTTTTTCTCGCCCAGGGCCTCGGCGGCGGTATCAATACCGTGCTACCGCTGGTGCCGCAGCTTGGCATGATGTACCTGTTTATGTCTTTTCTCGAAGACTCCGGCTATATGGCGCGCGCGGCTTTTGTGATGGACAGGCTGATGCAGTCGCTCGGATTGCCGGGTAAATCATTCGTGCCGCTGATTGTCGGCTTCGGCTGTAATGTTCCTTCTATTATGGGTGCGCGTACGCTGGATGCGCCGCGCGAGCGGCTGGTCACCATTATGATGGCGCCGTTTATGTCCTGCGGCGCGCGGCTGGCTATCTTTGCCGTCTTTGCCGCCGCATTTTTCGGCCAGCAAGGCGCATTGACCGTCTTCTCACTGTATGTGCTGGGCATAGTGATGGCAGTGCTCACTGGCCTGGTGCTGAAATACACGCTGCTGCGCGGCGAAGCGTCGCCGTTTGTTATGGAGCTGCCGGTTTACCACGTTCCGCATCTGAAAAGCCTGCTTTTGCAAACCTGGCAGCGCCTGAAAGGCTTTGTTGTGCGCGCCGGTAAAGTGATAATCATTGTCAGCATTGTTCTCAGCGCCCTGAACAGTTTCGCGCTGGATGGTCGCCGGGTCGATAAAATCGATGATTCGGCGCTGGCCTCCATCAGCCATGTGTTCACGCCTCTGCTGGCACCTATCGGCGTGCAGCCCGACCACTGGCAGGCAACGGTGGGGCTTTTTACCGGGGCGATGGCGAAAGAGGTGGTCGTCGGGACGCTGAACTCGCTCTATACCGCTGAAAATATTCAGGAAGATGCGTTCAACCCGCAGGAATTCAGCCTCGGTTCAGAACTGGCCGCTGCGCTAGAAGAGACCCGCCAGAGCCTGGCTGACACCTTCAGCCTGAGCGTGCTGGCAAACCCAATCGAAGCCAGCAAAGGCGACGGCGAAATGGCCACCGGCGCAATGGGCGTGATGGGTGAAAAATTCGGCAGCGCCGCCGCCGCGTACAGCTACCTGGTCTTCGTGCTGCTCTATGTGCCGTGCATTACGGCGATGGGGGCCATCGCGCGGGAATCGAGCCGTGGCTGGATGGGCTTTTCGGTACTGTGGGGGTTAAACATGGCGTATTCGCTCGCCACGTTGTTCTATCAGAGCGCCACCTTCTCCGCTCACCCCACTTACAGTCTGACCTGCATTCTGGCGGTGCTGGTGTTTAACGCGCTGGTCATTGTTGCACTGCGTCGCGCCAGAAGCCGTGTCGATATTAACCTGCTGGCGTCGCGCAAAACGCCCGCCAGTTGCTGCACCAGCCCGGCGGGAGATTGCCACTAAGGTAGAAAATGATGGCGACGTTAATTGATGTGCGAAATTTACTGGCGCTGCGCGGGCGGATGGACGCGCAGCAACTCAGCAATGAGTTACATCTTCCCAGAGCGATGATCGATGCCATGCTTGAACGTATGGAAGCGATGGGCAAAGCGCAGCGCATCAGGCAACAGGCTACCGGCTGTTTAACCGGTAGCTGTAAGCAGTGCCCGGACGGGAAAACCGCCTGCGCACAGGAGTGGTGGACGCTGCGTTAAGGTGTTTTTAGCGCAATCAGCGCGTCGCAAAACTCAGCCGGATGAGAGATAAACGGCGCGTGGGCTGCTTTGGGGAAGATAAACGCCTTGCTGGCTGGCCACATTTCGTCAAGCTGCGGCACAATTTTGCGCGGCACTAACCCGTCAAGCCAGCCATACAAACGTAAAAACGGCACCGTCAGGGCGCATAAATCCTCACGCAGATCCTCGGTTTTGAGGATTTCCAGCCCGCCGTTAAGCACCTCTGTTGACGGCATCTCCAGCGCCAGCACGGCGCTTTTTAACATCCGCGCATCCTGGCGCGCCGTTTCGGTGCCCAGGGTTTGCAGCGCCAGAAAACGCTCAACGGTACGTTGAAAATCCGCACTGAGCTGCTGCTGGAAACCGGCCAGCACGTCGGGTTTGATGCCCGGCCAATCGTCGCGCGCGCTAAAACAGGGTGACGAGGCAACCGTCACCAGCGCCCGAACCCGCTCGGGTGCCAGCAGCGCAATTTTGCTCGCCACCAGCCCGCCGAGGCTCCAGCCGAGCCATATCGCGTTTACCGGGGCGTGCGAAAGGACAATATCCGCCATCTGCGTCAGCGTCAGCGCGCCGAAACCTGTACTTCTGCCATAACCCGGCAGATCCACCAGATGCAGTGTAAAGTGCGAGCTGAGTTCCGGCGTGATGCAATCCCAGACCTGAGAATTCAGCCCCCAGCCGTGCAACAGCACAAGATCAACATCGCCCTCGCCTTTGGTCTGCCACCAGATATCCTTCATCAGTTATTGTTCTCTTCTTTCACACATGGAGGTGGAACATGCTAACAGTGCCGGGCTTGTGCTGGCTATGCCGAATGCCGCTGCGATGTGCTCACTGGGGCATTTGCTCCGGCTGCACCCGCGCGGTTCGCCAGCGGGAGAAAGTTTGCCCTTTGTGCGGTTTACCCGCCGGGCAGGAAAATATTGCCTGCGGGCGTTGCCTGCAAAATCCTCCGCCCTGGCAGCGGCTGGTGGCGGTGAGCAATTACGCGCCGCCGCTCAGCCCGCTGGTGCATCAGTTTAAATTCTTCCCGCGCCCGGAAATCGCCCGCCCACTGGCACGCCTGCTGCTGTTAGCGGTGCGCGATAAACCCTGCCCCGCGCCGGATATACTGCTGAGCGTGCCGCTGCACGCGCGCCGCCAGTGGCGCAGAGGGTTTAACCAAAGCGACCTGCTGTGTCGGCCGCTGGCTCACTGGCTGCAATGCCGCTATACCTGCGCAACACTCAGCCGCTTGCGGGCGACATCGGTGCAGCATCACCTCAGCGCCCGCAGGCGAAAACAGAACGTGAAAGACGCCTTTCACCTTGAATTGCCCGTTGGCGGACTCCATATCGCCATTGTGGATGATGTCGTCACAACCGGCAGCACCGTTGCAGAAATCAGCCGTCTGCTTTTACGCAGCGGCGCGGCGACTGTTCAGGTTTGGTGCCTGTGTCGAACCTTGTAGACCCTCGATGATGGGCGTATTATAACCAAGTAAAATAGTCAACTATTAGGCCAAAGCTATGATCCGTATTTCCGACGCAGCCCAAGCGCACTTTGTAAAACTGCTGGCAAATCAGGAAGAAGGGACACAAATCCGCGTATTTGTGATAAATCCTGGTACGCCAAACGCTGAATGCGGCGTCTCTTATTGCCCGCCGGACGCGGTCGAAACCACCGACACCGCGCTTAAATTTGAGCAATTGATTGCCTATGTCGATGAATTGAGCGCCCCGTATTTGGAAGATGCGGAAATTGATTTTGTTACTGACCAGTTGGGTTCACAGCTCACGCTGAAGGCGCCCAACGCCAAAATGCGTAAAGTCTCTGATGACGCTCCGCTGATGGAGCGCGTGGAGTATCTGCTGCAATCGCAAATCAACCCGCAGCTGGCAGGCCACGGCGGTCGCGTATCGCTGATGGAGATAACAGACGAAGGCTACGCCATTCTGCAATTTGGCGGCGGCTGTAACGGTTGCTCCATGGTGGACGTTACGCTGAAAGAGGGTATCGAGAAGCAACTGCTGACCGAGTTCCCGGAGCTGAAAGGCGTGCGCGATCTCACCGAGCATCAGCGCGGCGAGCACTCCTACTACTAATAATGCCCGTGAATGTTTTTGTTCTTCCCTGCGGGGAAGAACATGTTACCTGTATCTTTACCACCGTGTTTTTCCTTTCCCTGCTAAATAATTCCCCTGCGTTAATATGACCCGGATCTCATATTTAACATTTAGATCGCCTGAGTGATTCTCTTACCCATGATGTTACCCGTATCATTCTATCCGGCACCGACAATATAAAATCATCCGGCTACAATTTTTAGCGACGGATGTGAACCGTAACGGTGCCGCAGCCTGTTGTGCGCTTCATGTCCGCGCTCAGCAGTTGCATACTTTTTGTCGTTACCCATAACAATTGAAAGGCCAGGTAAATCATGCCATTAGTCATTGTCGCTATCGGTGTTGCCCTCTTGTTACTGTTAATGATCCGCTTCAAGATGAACGGATTTATTGCGCTGATTCTCGTGGCACTCGCTGTCGGGATGATGCAGGGCATGCCACTGGATGCTGTTATTAAATCTATCAAAGCCGGTGTTGGCGGAACCCTTGGTAGCCTTGCGCTGATCATGGGCTTCGGTGCCATGCTCGGTAAATTGCTGGCGGACTGCGGCGGCGCGCAGCGTATCGCCACCACGCTTATCGAAAAGTTTGGCCGCAAACATATTCAGTGGGCGGTGGTATTAACCGGTTTTACCGTCGGTTTCGCCCTGTTCTATGAAGTCGGCTTTGTCTTGTTGCTGCCGCTGGTGTTCACCATTGCCGCTTCAGCACGTATTCCGCTGCTCTATATCGGCGTACCGATGGCGGCTGCGCTCTCTGTTACACACGGCTTCCTGCCGCCGCACCCAGGCCCGACCGCTATCGCCACCATTTTCCACGCGGATATGGGTAAAACTCTGCTCTACGGTACGCTGCTCGGCATCCCGACGGTGATCCTCGCAGGCCCGGTCTACGCTCGCTTTTTGAAAAGCATCGATAAACCGATCCCGGAAGGGCTGTATAACGCGAAAACGTTTAGCGAAGAAGAGATGCCGGGTTTTGGCGTCAGCGTCTGGACCTCCCTGGTGCCGGTCATCCTGATGGCCCTGCGCGCGGTGGCGGAAATGGTGCTGCCAAAAGGCCATGCGCTGCTGCCGTATGCTGAGTTCTTCGGCGATCCGGTCATGGCTACGATGATTGCGGTGCTGATTGCAGTCTTCACCTTTGGTCTGAACCGTGGCCGCTCTATGGATGAGATCAACGACACGCTGACCTCCTCTATCAAAATCATCGCGATGATGCTGCTGATTATCGGCGGCGGCGGTGCGTTCAAACAGGTGCTGGTCGATAGCGGCGTGGATAAATACATCGCCGCGATGATGCACTCCACCAACCTGTCGCCGCTGTTTATGGCCTGGTCCATTGCTGCGGTACTGCGTATTGCGCTGGGTTCCGCGACCGTTGCGGCCATCACCGCGGGCGGTATTGCCGCGCCGCTGATTGCCACCACCGGCGTTAGCCCGGAACTGATGGTTATCGCTGTGGGTTCCGGTAGCGTGATTTTCTCACACGTTAACGATCCGGGCTTCTGGCTGTTTAAAGAGTATTTCAACCTGACTATCGGTGAAACGATGCGTTCCTGGTCTGCGCTGGAAACCATCATCTCCGTGTGCGGCCTGGTCGGCTGCCTGCTTTTGGCAAACGTGGTATAAAACAAAAACGCCCGGCATGTCCGGGCGTTTTTTTTAGCGCTTGCGTCGTCGGTCAAGGTCTTTGAGTAACCTGTTGACCTCCGGGTCAGCAAACATCTCTTCCAGCGTGACGGAGAGCTTGCGCCGCCAGTTTTTGTACTGATTGCTGGTGCCAGGCACGTTCACCGGTTTATCCATATTCAGCCAGTCTTCCGGCTGCAATCCCAGCAACGCACTGTTGCTCTCTGCGATATAACGTTGCATCCCGCGATTGAGCGTTGCCGACATGGCCGTTCGTGAGGCGTTGCGCCCGGCACGTTTCGGCAGGCAACCATGCAAATGCAGCGCATTCAGTAGCCCCTGCTTGGCCTGCTCGCGATCCTCATACAGACCGCTAAGCACCTCATCATCGGGATAGAGTCCCAGGGTTTTGCCCAGCGTTAAATCACCGCACTCCCAGTAACCGCGAAGCGTAGGCAGATCGTGCGTGGTTGCCACGGCCATCGACTGCTGCGGGTAGTTCTGCGGCGCGCGAAACGCGTTCTGTTGCTCGTTTTCAAAGTAGAGCACTTTATACGAGTAGACCCCGCTGCGGCGCAGTTTGCCGACAATCTCCTGTGGGACGGTGCCTAAATCTTCGCCAATCACCATGCAATGATGGCGCTGACTTTCCAGCGCCAGAATCGCGAGCAGATCGTCAACCGGATAGTGCACATACGCGCCGTGATCGGCGGTTTCGCCATAGGGTATCCACCACAGGCGCAGCATCGACATCACATGGTCGATACGCAACGCCCCGCAATGTTGCATATTGGCACGCAGCAGATCGACAAACGGCTGGTAGCCGCGCGCGCGCATCACATGCGGGTCCATCGGCGGCAGTCCCCAGTTTTGCCCCAGCGGGCCGAGGATATCCGGCGGCGCGCCGACGGAAGCCTTCAGGCAATAGAGTTCGCGGTCACACCATGTTTCCGCCCCCCCTTCCGCCACGCCAACCGCCAGGTCGCGATAGAGGCCAATCGGCATCCTGTGACGCTGGCTGATAGCCCAACAATCGGCAAACTGCGTAGACGCCAGCCATTGCAGCCAGGTCCAGAACTGCACGTCGTCGCTGTGCTCCGTGCAAAAGGCTTTGACCTGCGGGCTACGGATGGATTGATACTCTGTCGGCCAGACCGGCCAGCCCCAGCGCGACGCATCCTGCTGCGCCTGCATGGCGTGCAGCGCGTCGAACGCGGCCTGCCAGTAAAGGCTGTCGCCGCCTTGATGCGCAAACGCGCGAAAAGCGCTGAGCTGCGCGTCATCACTCTGGCGGGTCTTAAAGTGCTGCCATGCCATACGCAGCGCGGTGAGTTTCAGCGTCGTGACCGCCGTGTAGTCCACCCACTCACTGGCGCGGGCATCTTGCAGCGCTTTTTGCGTGGCAGGTTTGCGCCACCACGCCTGTGCCTCTTCGCTGGCGCGAAAATCCTCCACCGCATTGATATCGATATAGATAATATTCAGCCAGCGTCGGGAAGAGGGGCTGTACGGGCTGGCGCTTTCCGGGTTTGCCGGATAAAGGGCATGGATTGGGTTCAGCCCGATAAACGCCCCGCCGCGCTGCCCTATTTCGCCGAGCATGTTTTTCAGATCGCCGAAATCGCCAATCCCCCAGTTATCCTGCGAGCGTAAGGTATAGAGCTGTACGCATGCGCCCCACAGCTTTTTGCCTTCGCGTAGCGCCTGCGGTTCATAGCAGCGCGCGGGGGCGACAATGACCCGGCACTGCCAGTGATGCTGATTTTGCGTAAGCGTCAGGTTGTGATAACCGAGCGCCAGCCGGGACGGCAGCGTTACGCTCTCGCCGCCGTTGATTTCCCCGTGATAGCGCCTGCCCTCTTCGGTAACCAGTTGCCACTGATAGGTGCCTTTACCCGACACCGGTAATAGCTTCTTTTTACCGGGTTGCAATACCGTAACGACAGGTATCGGCGGTGGGCCGGACTCCGGCGCGGGGTGCATAGCCGCAAGCAAACGCTGCCGGGTTTGTTCGCTGATGACCTGAGGTTTGCCGTGCGCATTGATATAGCTTGGGCTGATCCCTGCCGCCAGCGCAGTTTGCTCCAGACGATTACTCTCCATACTCCTCCCTTAGCGTTTAGCCTGCCAGATGCGGGTTTGGTAGTCACGAATCGACCGATCGGAGCTGAACATGCCGCAGCGGGCGGTGTTCAGAATAGCCGCACGGGTCCAGGCTTCCTCGTCGCGGTATAACGCATCAACACGTTTTTGCGCTTCCACGTAGGCGGCAAAATCCGCAAGCACCAGATACGGGTCACCGCCCTGTTTGCCGATACTGTGCAACAACGGCTCAAACGCATGCTTGTAGCCATCGCTGTATTTACCACTCTCCAGCTCTTTCAACACAGCGTTCAACAGCTTGTCCTGCTTGCGATATTTCACCGGGTCATAGCCACCGGCTTTCAGCGCTTTTACCTCATCGACCGTGTGGCCGAAAATAAAGATATTCTCTTCACCGACCTGCCCGGCAATTTCCACATTGGCACCATCCAGCGTGCCGACGGTGAGCGCGCCGTTAAGCGCCAGTTTCATGTTGCCGGTGCCGGAGGCCTCTTTGCCCGCCGTGGAGATTTGCTCAGAGACATCCGCCGCAGGGATCATTTTCTCCGCCGCCGACACGCAGTAATCAGGCAGGAACACCACTTTCAGCTGGTCGCCTACTTTGGCATCGTTATTAATGACGTCGGCCACTTTATTGATAGCGTAGATAATGTTTTTCGCCAGGTAGTAGCCTGGCGCGGCTTTTGCGCCAAACAAGAACACGCGTGGCACGCGATCGTGATGCGGGTTTTCGCGGATCTCTTTATACAGCGCGAGAATATGCAGCAGGCCAAGATGCTGGCGTTTGTATTCATGCAGGCGTTTGATCTGCACATCGAACAGTGCATGCTCATTGATCTCAATGCCGGTACGCGCTTTCACGAACGCCGCCAGCCGGGATTTGTTGTGCTGTTTGATTTGGCGATACTGCTTACGGAAAGCGGCATCGTCAGCGTATTTCTCCAGTTTCTTCAACTGGTCGAGATCGTTGACCCACTCTTTTTTCAGCGTTTTATCCAGCAGCGCCGCCAACAGCGGATTGCACTGTTTGATCCAGCGGCGCGGCGTGATGCCATTCGTCACGTTATGGAATTTTTTCGGCCACAACAGGTGATATTCCGGGAACAGATCTTTAACCACCAGCTCTGAGTGCAGCGCCGCCACGCCGTTGACCGCAAAGCCGCCCACCACGCAGAGGTTCGCCATGCGTACCTGCTTGTTATGCACCACCGCAAGCTTCGCCCAGACGGCCTCATCGCCCGGCCAGGTTTTCTCCACCAGGGTTTTAAACCGGTCATTGATCTGATGGATAATCTGCATATGGCGCGGCAACAGCGCTTTCACTAACGTCTCATCCCAGCACTCCAGCGCCTCTGGCATCAGCGTATGGTTGGTGTAAGCGAAGGTACGGCTGGTGATAGCCCAGGCATCGTCAAAACTTAGCTGGTGCTCATCGAGCAATACGCGTATCAGCTCCGGGATGGCTATCGTCGGGTGCGTATCATTCAGTTGAATCACTTCGTAGTCCGGCAACTGCGAAAGCTTGCGCCCGGTAAGATGGTGGCGGCGTAAAATGTCGGCAACCGAGCAGGCGCACTGGAAATATTGCTGCATCAAACGCAGCTTTTTCCCGGCCTGATGGTTATCGTTCGGGTAGAGGACTTTGGTCAGTTTTTCCGCATCGATACCGGTTTGTTCGGCACGAAGAAAGTCGCCATTGTTAAATTTTGTTAAATCAAAGGGGTGAGCGTGCGTCGCCTGCCACAGGCGCAGCGGTTGGGTGATGCCGTTACGGTAACCAATGACCGGCAGATCCCAGGCTTCGCCAATTATGGTGAATGCAGGTTGCCAGTGCCCCTCTTTGCTCACCTTACCGCCAATCCCTACCTGCACATCTAATTGCGCGTTATGGCGAAACCAGGGATAGCTACGGCGCTGCCAGTCATCCGGCGCTTCGTGTTGGTGGCCATCAACGAACGACTGACGGAAAAGGCCGTACTGATAATTAAGGCCGTAGCCGGTCGCTGACTGACCCACCGTTGCCATAGAGTCAAGGAAGCAGGCCGCGAGGCGACCCAGGCCCCCGTTGCCCAGCGCCGGATCGGTCTCCTCTTCCAGCAAATCAGTCAGGTTAATGTCGTGCTTTTCCAGGACCTCGCCCACGTCTTTATACCAACCCAAGTTTAACAGGTTGTTACCCGTCAGGCGGCCAATCAAAAACTCCATAGAGATGTAGTTAACGTGGCGCTGTTTTTTCTGCGATTTCGGCGCAGGCTGCGCGGCCAGAAGTTCTGCCAGCGCGCCGCTTACCGCCTGCCACCACTGGCGAGTTGTCATCTCACTTGCAGACTGCATTCCCAGGCGCTGCCACTGGCGCGTCAGGGCCGCTTCAAATTGGGCTTTGTTGAACGTTGGCTTAGACATAAAGAATCCGGGTCCTTGTATAAAGTGAATCGTTACTAATACTAGTGTGCCTGGCTCAATTTATGACTTCCTCATCCTGCCGGGGATTAGCCAGGGAGGAGTGACGGGGATGAGCGAAAAGTGTGATCGCCGCCACTTAAAGGTAGCGTGTAGCCTGTTCTTTATTTCACCAGCTCGCCTGAAATTTGTACGAGAATAACCATAGCCCTTGTAAGAGAACAAATGAAGCGGAGGGGAAAATGCGTTTCGTTGAAAAAGTGGATAAAACAGGAAATAAAATTCACTTAAGTAAAGTTTATCATTTTTGTTATTTTAGTTTTTACGTAAATACTTTTAATAATATTTTTAACAGACCTGATCAAATAGCGGTGATACCGCGCTGTGGCTGCGTATAGCGCGCTATTATTGAAACCCGTAGTTCTACCATTATTGCCTTTGATTTATTCTTCCTAATATAAGAAATGTGACATAGTGCAAATTCACAATCGCCAGAACCGGACATAACTTGCAATATTTCTTAATCTGGTCGAAATTATTATTATTATTTACGAGGCGCAAAAAAAATCGCATCCCCTGTTTTTCCCCACAGTGAAGTGATAACTATGTTGATTCCGTCTAAATTAAGTCGTCCGGTTCGTCTCGACCACACCGTGGTGCGTGAACGATTACTGGGCAAACTTTCCGGCGCGAACAATTATCGCCTTGCGCTGGTGACAAGCCCGGCCGGTTACGGAAAAACAACGCTCATTTCACAATGGGCGGCAGGTAAAAACGATATCGGCTGGTTTTCCCTTGATGAAGGCGATAACCAGCAAGAGCGTTTTGCCAGTTATTTTATCGCGGCTATTCAGCAAGCGACGGGCGGCTATTGCACCAGTAGCGAAGTAATGGCGCAAAAGCGTCAGTACGCCAGCCTTGCTTCTCTGTTTTCACTGTTGTTTGTAGAGCTGACTGAATGGCAGCGCCCGCTCTTTTTGGTGATTGATGATTATCATCTGATAACCAACCCGGTTATTCACGATGCGATGCGCTTTTTCTTACGTCATCAGCCGGAAAATATGACGCTGATTGTGCTGTCGCGTAATTTGCCGCAGCTTGGTATTGCGAACCTGCGCGTGCGCGAGCAGTTGCTGGAAATAGGCAGCCAGCAGCTGGCATTTACCCACCAGGAGGCGAAACAGTTCTTTGATTGCCGCCTCAACTCACCAATTGAAGCCGCAGAAAGCAGCCGCCTGTGCGATGACGTGGCCGGTTGGGCGACGGCGCTGCAACTTATTGCGCTCTCCGCCCGGCAAAATCACAGCGCACCGCATCAGTCGGCGCGACGTCTGGCCGGGATCAATGCCACTCATCTTTCCGATTACCTCGTTGATGAGGTACTCGACAATGTTGATGTAAAAACCCGCCAGTTTCTCTTAAAAAGCTCTCTGCTGCGCTCAATGAACGATGCGCTGATTGCGCGTGTTACCGGAGAAGAAAACGGGCAGATGCGGCTGGAAGAGATAGAGCGTCAGGGCCTGTTTTTACAACGGATGGACGACTCCGGCGAATGGTTTAGCTATCACCCGCTGTTTGGCAGTTTTCTGCGCCAGCGCTGCCAGTGGGAGCTGGCGCCTGAGCTGCCGGACATTCACCGCGCGGCAGCGCAAAGCTGGATGGCGCAAGGCTTTCCGAGCGAAGCCATTCACCATGCGCTGGCCGCCAGCGATGGCAACATGCTGCGCGACATCCTGCTGCATCACGCGTGGGGGTTATTTAACCATAGCGAGCTGAGCCTGCTGGAAGAATCACTCAAAGCGCTGCCGTGGGAGAGCTTGCTGGAGAACCCCCGGCTGGTGCTGTTACAGGCCTGGCTGATGCAGAGCCAGCACCGTTATAGCGAGGTCAATAGCCTGCTGGCGCGTGCCGAGCAGGAGATGACCACGCAGATGGATGCTTCTTTGCACGGGGATTTCAACGCGCTGCGCGCCCAGGTTGCCATAAATGACGGCGATCCTGTTGAGGCAGAACGGCTGGCGAAAGTAGCGCTGGATGAGCTACCGCTGGCGAACTATTACAGCCGTATTGTGGCGACTTCGGTACACGGCGAAGTGCTGCACTGTAAGGGCGAGCTGGCCAATTCTCTGGCGGTGATGCAACAGACAGAACAGATGGCCCGCCGCCATGATATCTGGCATTACGCGTTGTGGAGCCTTATCCAGCAAAGCGAGATCCTCTTTGCCCAGGGCTTTTTACAAGCGGCCTGGGAGATGCAGGAGAAAGCTTTTACGCTGATTCATGAGCAGCATCTTGAGCAGCTACCGATGCATGAGTTTTTGTTACGCATCCGCGCCCAATTGCTGTGGGCGTGGGCGCGGCTGGATGAGTCCGAAGCGGCGGCGCGCAAAGGGATGGAGGTGCTGGTCGAGTTGCAGCCGCAGCAGCAGTTGCAATGCCTGGCGCTACTGGTGCAAAACTCGCTGGCGCGCGGTGATTTGGATAATGCGCGCAATCATCTGCACCGCCTGGAGAATTTGCTCGGCAACGGTCAGTATCATAGCGATTGGGTATCGAATGCCGACAAAGTGCGGGCTATCTACTGGCAAATGACCGGCGATAAAAAAGCCGCCGCTCAGTGGCTGCGCCAGACGCCAAAACCGGCCTTCGCCAATAACCATTTCCTGCAAAGCCAGTGGCGTAATATCGCCCGCGTGCAGATTTTGCTCGGCGAGTTTGAACCGGCTGAAATAGTGCTGGAGGAGTTAAACGAAAACGCGCGCAGTTTGCGCCTGATGAGCGATCTTAACCGTAACCTGCTGCTGCTCAACCAGCTCTACTGGCAGGCGGGGCGTAAAAATGATGCCCAGCGCGTGCTGCTTGAAGCATTACAACTGGCGAACCGCACCGGCTTTATCAGCCATTTTGTGATTGAAGGCGAACCGATGGCGCAGCAGTTGCGCCAGCTTATTCAGCTCAACACCCTGCCTGAGCTGGATCAACACCGCGCGCAGCGAATTTTGCGCGATATTAACCAGCACCACCGCCATAAGTTTGCCCATTTTGATGAAAGCTTTGTCGAGCGGCTGCTGACCCACCCGGAAGTGCCGGAGCTTATCCGTACCAGCCCGCTGACCCAACGCGAGTGGCAGGTGCTGGGGCTTATCTATTCCGGCTACAGTAATGAGCAGATTGCGGGCGAGCTGGCGGTGGCATCAACGACCATCAAAACCCATATCCGCAACCTGTATCAAAAACTGGGCGTCGCGCACCGCCAGGATGCCGTACAGCACGCGCAGCAATTGCTGAAGATTATGGGTTACGGCGTTTAAGCGTCAGCAGAGTTCCAGTTGAATATTATTGCTGGTAAGAACCTGCATCACGCCTGAGGGCGGCATACTGTCGGTGTAGACGGCGTCCACCATGCTAATGCTGCCCATATTCACCATCGCGTTACGGCCAAATTTGGAGTGATCCACCACCAGGATGACATGGCGCGAGTTTTCAATAATCGCGCGCTTGGTGCGCACTTCATGATAGTCAAACTCCAGCAGCGAACCGTCTGCATCAATACCGCTAATGCCGAGAATGCCAAAGTCGAGGCGAAACTGAGAGATAAAATCCAGCGTCGCTTCGCCAACGATACCGCCGTCGCGGCTGCGCAGCTCGCCGCCTGCCAGAATGACGCGAAAATCATCTTTCTTCATTAACGTATTGGCGACGTTGAGATTGTTGGTGACAACACGCAAATCGCTGTGTTCGAGTAGCGCATGCGCTACCGCTTCCGGCGTGGTACCGATATCAATAAACAGCGTCGCGCCGTCGGGGATTTGCTCCGCCACTTTGCGCGCGATGCGCTCCTTCTCCGCCATCAGCGTCGTCTTGCGATCGTGCCAGGAGGTGTTCACAGAACTGGAGGGCAGCGCCGCGCCGCCGTGGTGACGCAGGATTTTGTTTTGATCCGCAAGATCGTTCAAATCGCGGCGAATGGTCTGCGGGCTAACGGAAAACTGCTCCACCAGTTCTTCGGTGCTGACATATCCCTGTTGTTTTACCAGTTCAATGATCGCGTCATGACGCTGTGTTTGTTTCATGAATTATCCCTGGATTACTGTGTTCGTTTTCGCACATTTTGGCTGTCTACCAGCGCCATTGCCAGCCCAATCACCAGGCCTGCGGTATGCGCGCCGCTGGCAACGCTAAAGCCTGTCAGACCAAACCACTCGGCCACCATTAACAGCACCGTAAAGATAAACAGGCCATTGGGCAGCGCCACCTGAGGTTCGGGATCGCGCACGCCGCGCAGCCAGACGTAACCAATCAGGGCGTACACCACACCGGACAAGCCGCCGAACCACGGGCCGGTCAGCTCGTGCTGAATAAACCCGCTCAGTAGCGCGCTGATAAGCGTTATCACCAGCAACTTGCCGCTGCCAAGCCGCTTCTCTACCGCCCCGCCAAGATACCACCACCAGAACAGGTTAAAGACAATATGCAGCAGCGAAAAATGCATGATTGCATGGGTGAAATAGCGCCAGGCTTCATATTGCACGCTGGCATCCCACGGCCAGGCGAGCCACATCATAACGCTTTGATCGCCCAGAATACCCATTAAAACAAACACCAGCACGCTCAAAGCAGCAATCGCCAGCGTCAGCGGGCCGGTGCGTTCACGCACGGCGGCCATCAGCGGAAAGCGGCGATAGTGCAGGCCGCTGTCGGTATGTCCTGACTGCCAGCTTGCCGCCAGATAGCGTGGATCGCCGGGGTTTTCCATAAAACGCGCCAGCTCGGCTCGCACCCGCTCGGCCTGGCTTTCATCGGCCAGCCAGATATCGCTTTGCGCATGGTGCTGAACGGTCAGGATGACGCCCTGGGTCTGCATATAATCAACAAACGCCTGGGCAACGCGGGGGTTGTTAAAAGAGGTAATCATCAACATGGCTGGCGTCGCTTAATCCATACAAAAGGAAACAGTATAGCCCGGAGAAGTCGCGGGCCTAAAGGGAACCCTGCGCCACTTCAGCCGGGAAATGACGATGCCAGGCATCGAAGCCGCCGTCCACACTGTAGACCTGGTCGTAGCCCTGTTGCAGCAAATATTGCGCCGCGCCTTTGCTGCTGTTGCCGTGGTAGCACATCACCATCACCGGCGTGTCGAAATCGTGCTCGCGCATAAACGCGCCCAGCGTGTCGTTGGTTAAATGAAACGCGCCTGCCACATGGCCCATAGCGAAGCTTTGCGGATCGCGCACATCCACCAGCACAGCCTGCTGCTGCTGCAATTTTTGGTGGGTTTCTTCTACGTTAATGCATTCAAAGTGTTCCATGGTGTTCTCTTGACTGTCACGGTAATTAACTATTCTGCCGACAAGTGTACGTCGTGAAAGCAGTGAAGCGCCATAATGTTATGCGTATCACTCTAAATTGTTTTTTTGATGTTACCAAAAGCGCGATCCTTTGCTATTATGAGCGATATCGAACATTTTTGAGCTTTAACGAAAGTGCATGAGGGCAGCATGGAAACCAAAGATCTGATTGTGATAGGTGGGGGTATCAACGGTGCCGGTATCGCGGCAGACGCCGCCGGGCGTGGTTTGTCCGTGCTGATGCTGGAGGCGCAAGACCTCGCCTGCGCCACCTCCAGCGCCAGTTCCAAACTGATCCACGGGGGGCTGCGCTACCTTGAACACTACGAATTCCGCCTGGTGAGCGAAGCGCTTGCCGAGCGTGAAGTGTTGTTAAACATGGCGCCGCATATCGCTTTCCCGATGCGCTTTCGCTTACCTCATCGCCCGCACTTGCGTCCGGCCTGGATGATCCGTATTGGTCTTTTTATGTACGACCACCTCGGAAAACGTACCAGTTTGCCTGCTTCAACCGGTTTGCGTTTTGGCGCAGAATCGGTACTTAAGCCGGAGATTTTGCGCGGTTTCGAATATTCTGATTGTTGGGTAGACGATGCGCGCCTGGTGCTGGCTAACGCACAAATGGTTGAGCGTAAGGGCGGCAAAGTGATGACCCGCACCCGTGCGACCAGCGCGCGGCGCGAAAATGGATTGTGGATTGTCGAAGCGGAAGATATCGACACCGGGGAAAAATTTAGCTGGCAGGCTCGCGGTCTGGTGAATGCAACCGGCCCGTGGGTGAAAGAGTTCTTTGATGAGGGGATGCATTTGCCTTCGCCTTATGGCATCCGCCTGATCAAAGGCAGCCATATTGTGGTGCCGCGCGTGCACTCCCAGAAGCAGGCTTATATTCTGCAAAACGAAGACAAACGTATCGTGTTTGTTATTCCGTGGATGGATGAGTTTTCTATTATCGGTACCACTGATGAAGAGTATCACGGCGACCCGAAACAGGTGCAAATCAGTGAAAACGAAGTGGATTACCTGCTGAAGGTGTATAACGCGCACTTTAAGAAACAGCTGGGCCGCGACAATGTGGTCTGGACTTACTCAGGCGTGCGCCCGCTGTGTGATGACGAGTCCGACTCGCCGCAGGCTATCACCCGCGACTATACGCTGGATATTCATGACGATAATGGCCAGGCGCCGCTGCTGTCGGTATTTGGCGGCAAGCTGACCACCTATCGCAAACTGGCGGAACACGCGCTGGAGAAACTGACGCCGTATTATAAAGGTATCGGCCCGGCGTGGACGAAAGGGAGCGTGTTGCCAGGCGGAGAGATTGCGGGCGACCGCGAGGATTACGCCGCCAAACTGCGCCGCCGTTACCCGTTTATCAGCGAGTCTCTGGCGCGCCACTATACCCGCACCTACGGCAGCAATAGCGAGCTTATCCTGGCAAATGCCAGCAGTATTGACGATCTTGGCGAGCATTTCGGTCACGAGTTTTATGAAGCCGAGCTGCGCTACCTCGTCGAGCATGAATGGGTACGCCGCCTTGACGATGCTATCTGGCGTCGTACCAAGCTCGGTATGTGGCTCAACGCCGAAGAGCAGTCCCGTGTTGCCCAGTGGCTGGCGCAACACAGTAAAGCCGAGCTGTCGCTCGCGTCATAACACTCCACGCCGGGTCAGCCAGCCGCTGCCCGGCGTTTTTTATAACCGTACCGGCTTAATATTCCAGATATGGTCAGCATATTCCTGAATGGTACGGTCTGAAGAGAAATAGCCCATATTGGCGATGTTATGCATCGCTTTGGTTGTCCACTCCTCCGGGCGACGATACAGCTCGTCAACATCATCCTGGCAATCTACATAGCTGCGATAATCCGCCAGCACCTGATAGTGATCGCCAAAGTTAATTAACGAATCCACCAGGTCACGGTAGCGGCCAGGTTCTTCCGGGCTGAACACGCCGGTAGCGATCTGCGTCAGAACCGTGTGCAACTCGTCGTCGTTTTCATAATATTCACGCGGTTTATAACCCTTGCGACGCAGCGCTTCCACTTCAGCGGCGGTATTGCCGAAGATAAAGATATTCTCCTCGCCCACATGTTCGCGCATTTCCACATTCGCGCCGTCCAGCGTACCGATCGTCAGCGCGCCATTAAGCGCGAACTTCATATTGCTGGTGCCGGATGCTTCGGTGCCCGCCAGCGAAATTTGCTCTGAAAGATCCGCCGCCGGGATGATGACTTGTGCGAGGCTGACACTATAGTTCGGGATAAACACTACCTTTAACTTGTCGCCTATCTGCGGATCGTTATTGATGACCCGCGCCACATCGTTAATCAAATGAATAATATGCTTCGCCATATAATAAGCAGAAGCCGCCTTACCGGCGAAAATATTCACCCTGGGCACCCAGTCAGCGCGCGGGTCCTCTTTGATACGGTTATAACGGGTGATGATATGCAGGACATTCATCAACTGGCGCTTATATTCATGGATGCGTTTGATCTGCACATCAAACAGCGCTTTAGGATTGACCACCACATTCAGCTGCTGGGCGATAACAATGGCCAGCCGCTTTTTGTTTTCTGTTTTCGCCTGGCGCACCGCCTGGTTTACCATCGGGTAGTCAATATGCTGTTTGAGTTCGCTCAGCTGGCTCAAATCCGTGCGCCAGGTGCGGCCAATATTTTCATCCAGCACTTCTGAGAGCGACGGGTTCGCCAGCGCCAGCCAGCGCCGTGGCGTCACGCCATTGGTCACGTTGAGAAAACGCATCGGGAAAATATGGGCAAACTCAGCGAACAATGATTGCACCATCAGGTTAGAGTGCAGCTCAGACACCCCGTTCACCTTATGGCTGACCACCACCGCCAGCCAGGCCATCCGCACGCGACGCCCGCTGGACTCATCAATAATGGATAACCGACTCAGCAAACCGGTATCGTTGGGATACTGTTCCTGTAAGGTTTTGAGGAAATAATCATTAATTTCAAAAATGATTTGCAGATGGCGCGGCAGGATCTTGCCGAGCATATCCACCGGCCAGGTCTCCAGCGCTTCGCTCATCAAGGTATGGTTGGTGTAGGAGAACACCTGGCACGTCACTTCAAAGGCTTCATCCCAGCTGAATTTATGCTCGTCAATCAACAAACGCATCAGTTCAGGAATCGATAACACCGGATGGGTGTCATTAAGATGGATAGCAATTTTGCTCGCCAGGTTGCTGTAGGTTTGATGCAGCATATAGTGACGATTCAGGATATCCTGAACCGTGGCGGAGACGAGGAAGTACTCCTGGCGCAGGCGCAATTCACGCCCTGAATAAGTGGAATCATCGGGATAGAGAACACGGGACACATTTTCCGAGTGGTTTTTGTCTTCCACCGCCGCGAAGTAATCGCCCTGGTTAAATTTACCGAGGTTGATTTCGCTACTGGCCTGCGCGTTCCATAGTCTCAATGTATTTGTCGCATTGGTATCATAACCTGGGATAATCTGGTCATAGGCAACGGCCAGGATCTCTTCGGTTTCTACCCAGCGGCTCTTTTTCCCTTCTTGCTGGATACGCCCCCCAAAACGCACGGTGTAACGGGTATTGTGGCGCTTAAACTCCCACGGATTGCCATACTCCAGCCAGTAGTCCGGCGACTCTTTCTGCCGCCCGTCGACGATGTTCTGCTTAAACATACCGTAGTCATAGCGGATACCGTAGCCGCGCCCCGGTAGCCCCAGGGTTGCCAGCGAATCGAGGAAGCAGGCCGCGAGCCGCCCAAGCCCCCCGTTGCCCAGCCCTGGGTCGTTTTCTTCATCAATCAACTCTTCAAGATCCAGCCCCATCTCTTCCAGCGCGTTTTTGACGTCATCGTAAATACCCAGCGACAACAACGCATTAGACAGGGTGCGCCCAATCAGAAACTCCATCGACAGGTAGTAGACCTGGCGCACTTCCTGAGAGAGCTGCGCGCGTGATGAACGCAACCAGCGCTCCACCAGACGATCGCGCACGGCAAACAGCGTCGCGTTCAACCATTCATGCTTGTTGGCAATCGCGGGATCTTTGCCAATAGTGAACATGAGTTTGTAGGCAATCGAATGTTTCAATGCCTCAACGGTGAGCGTAGGTGAAGCATAGATAAATGGAGCATTCATACGCGTGATTCCTGGAAAACTATTTCAACCGAAAGTAAAGATCGCGGTACGACTGTGCAGCGACCTGCCAGCTAAAATCCATTGCCATCGCCTGACGTTGTACAAAACGCCACAGCGAAGGGCGGGACCACAAGACGAAAGCACGCCTGATAGCACGTAATAACGACCAGGCATTACTGTCTTCAAAGGTGAAACCCGTGGCGATTCCGTCAGCCAGATTCTCCAGCGAACTGTCGGAGACAGTATCCGCCAAACCACCGGTACGGCGCACCAGCGGCAGCGTTCCATATTTCAGACCATAGAGTTGCGTTAATCCGCACGGCTCAAAACGGCTCGGTACCAGGATAACATCCGCGCCGCCCATAATGCGATGGGAGAATGCTTCGTGGTAACCAATCTGCACGCCGACCTGCCCGGAGTGCTCGGCCGCTGCGGCCAGAAAACCTTCCTGCAGCACCGGATCGCCCGCGCCAAGCAGCGCCAGTTGCCCGCCCTGCTCCAGCAGGCCAGGTAGCGCTTCGAGCACCAGATCCAGCCCTTTTTGACTGGTCAAACGGCTGACCACGGCAAACAGCGGCACTTTATCATTCACCTTCAGCCCCATGGCGATTTGCAGCTGCCGTTTGTTCTCCGCCTTCTCTTCAATCGTATCGCGCGTGTAACGTGCGCTCAGCAGCAGATCCGTGGCCGGGTCCCAGATTTTCTCATCCACGCCGTTAAGAATACCGCTCAGACGCCCTTCCTTATGGCGCTGCAGCAGCAGACCCTCCATGCCGTAGCCAAACTGCGGCTCGGTTATCTCCCTGGCATAGGTCGGACTGACAGCGGTGATATGATCAGCGTAGTACAATCCGGCCTTAAGAAACGAAATCTGCCCTTTAAACTCCAGGCCATGCATATTAAAGAATGACCATGGCAGTTCGATGTCATCCATATGTTTGGCATTGAACAGGCCCTGATAGGCCAGATTGTGCACCGTAAAGATAGATTTTGCCGGATGGCCACGCGCTGCAAGATAAGCAGGCGTCAGCCCCGCATGCCAGTCATGCGCATGCACGATGTCGGGACGCCAGAAAGGGTCCAGGCCGCACGCCATTTCGCACCCTACCCAACCGAGTAGCGCAAAGCGCAGCACGTTGTCAGAATACGCATAGAGATTGGTATCGTGATAAGGACTACCGGGGCGATCGTAGAGCTGGGGAGCATCTATCATATAGATCCCTACCCCATTGAAGTGCCCGAATAATAAAGAGATTAGACCGGCAAATGTATCCCGCCGCGATATGACCTGGGCATCAGGCACACCGCGACGGATATCGGGAAATGCGGGCAGAAGAACACGTGTATCGACGCCACCGGCGATTTGCGCCGCAGGTAACGCCCCTATCACATCTGCCAGACCGCCCGTTTTCAGCAAAGGAAACATCTCAGAACATACATGTAAAACCTGCATTATCGCTCCTGTCAAAACCACCCTGCTGTGGCTGGAAAACAGCGCGCGGACCCCTTCCGCGCAAGGTTGTAATTGATGTATTCAGTTTTGCAGATTGCGCAACATCTCTCGCGTGACCAGTACAATGCCTTCTTCAGAACGATAAAACCTGCGGGCATCTTCCTCGGCGTTTTCACCTATAACCATGCCTTCCGGAATGACGCACGCCCGGTCAATAATGCAGCGGTGCAGGCGGCAAGAACGGCCAACCACCACCTCCGGAAGCAGTATTGACGATTCGATATTGCAAAATGAGTTGACGCGCACGCGGTAAAACAGCACCGAATTCACGACAACCGAACCTGAAATTATGCAGCCGCCCGAAACCAGAGAATTCAATGTCATGCCATGACTGCCGGAACGATCCTGAACAAATTTCGCCGGCGGCAAAGATTGATTATAGGTACGGATAGGCCAGTTTTGATCGTACATATCCAGTTCCGGCTGTAATGACGCCAAATCAAGGTTCGCTTTCCAGTAAGCTTCCAGCGTGCCCACATCACGCCAGTAGGGTTCCGACGCAGGATTAGTATGTACGCTGGAACGGGGAAAAGGATGCGCCCAGGCCAGACCGGATTTTACGACCTGCGGAATAATGTCTTTACCAAAATCGTGACTGGATTGTTCGTTTTTATCATCCTGTTCCAGCAGTTCATAAAGAAAATCTGCATCAAAAACATAGATACCCATACTGGCCAGCGCTTTGCTGTCGTCGCCTGGCATGGCGGGCGGCTGCGCCGGTTTTTCCACGAAATCGATAATTTTATCGTCGTCATCTACCGCCATCACACCAAAAGCGGTCGCTTCATGCAGCGGCACCGGTAAACAGCCCACGGTACAACGCGCGCCTTTCAGCACGTGGTCAATCAGCATGCGTGAATAGTCTTGCTTATAAATATGATCGCCAGCGAGGATAACGATATATTGCGCACCGTAGCGGCGAATGATATCGAGGTTCTGCGTGACCGCATCCGCCGTCCCGCGATACCAGTGCTCGCCGTGCAACCGCTGCTGGGCTGGCAGCAAATCGACGAACTCGTTCATCTCTTCATTATTAAAAAAAGACCAGCCGCGTTGAATATGCTGCACCAGCGTATGCGACTGATATTGCGTAATCACCCCAATTCGACGAATGCCGGAGTTAATACAATTCGAGAGGGCAAAGTCGATAATGCGAAACTTACCGCCAAAATGAACGGCCGGTTTGGCGCGTTTTTTAGTCAAATCTTTCAGGCGAGTTCCGCGCCCTCCCGCCAGGATGAGGGCAACCGACTTCAATGGCAGCTGGCGCGCTAACATCGCGGTGTCGTTCTTATCTATACTCACCATGTCTCACTCCTTTTATATTGACCTCTGAAATACGCAAACTCCGTGCGCGGGCCCATGCCAGACTGACATTTCTACCGGGTTGTCATCTCCGGCAAAGGGGGGAACGGCACGCCACTCCCCTTCTGGTAACGTAAATTGCGCCTCCTCAGGCGTGGCATTCGCAAGCAGCAACACCTCGCCTGAGAGCAGAATTTGAATACGATGGGCTTCCCAGGCCCACTCCTGTGACTGGAGCGGCTGTCCCTGACTGTTTAGCCAGACGACGTTGCCATCGCCCTCCTCCCACCAGCTATTTTGGCTGAGAGCAGGTATCTGCTGACGCAGGCGAATAAGCGCGGCGACAAAATCCGCCAGCGCATAATCCGCCTGCGCCCAATCCAGCCAGGTCAGCGCATTATCCTGGCAGTAAGCATTATTGTTCCCCTGCTGGCTGTGCCCCATCTCATCGCCTGCCAGCAACATTGGCGTCCCCTGTGCCAGCAACAACGAGGTGAGCAGCGCCTGCATACTGATTCGCCGCCGCAGTTGCGTGTCCGGGTCTGCATTCAGCCCCTCAACACCGTGGTTGTAGCTGTGGTTAATCGTCGCGCCGTCGCGGTTGTTCTCGCCGTTTGCTTCGTTATGCTTGTGGTCAAAAGAGACCAGGTCTCGCAGCGTGAAGCCATCGTGGGCGGTAATAAAGTTGACCGACGAGGAGGGCGCGCGCTCAGGGCGTTTATAAATGTCGCTGGAGGCGGCAAAGCGCGTGGCGAAATCGCCCAGCGGCAACGAGTGCTCCAGCCAAAAGCGACGTGTCGCATCACGAAAACGATCGTTCCATTCCACAAACGGCGCAGAGAAGTTCCCCACCTGGTAACCATCGGATCCGACATCCCACGGCTCGGCGATCAGTTTGAGGTTGCGCAGTTGCGGATCGTTGCGGATCATCTCCAGCAGCGGCGCCTGCGCGTTAAAACCCGGCGTGCGCCCCAGAACCGTGGCCAGGTCAAAGCGAAAACCGTCCACGTGAAACGTGTCAACCCAATAGCGCAGGCAGTCGTGGATATATTCCACCACCACCGGATTGCTGCAATTAATAGTATTACCGCAGCCGGTCCAGTTGAAGTAGTCGCCATCATCCTGCAACCAGTAATACACGGCGTTATCAATGCCACGCAGAGAGAACGTCGGCCCGTGAATATCCAGCTCGGCGGAGTGGTTAAGCACAATGTCGAGGATCACCTCGATCCCCGCCTGATGGAGCGCTTTCACCGCGTCGCGCAGTTCGTTGATAGCGTTTTGTGAATTGCTGGCATAGCGCAGCTCCAGCGCGAATATCCCCAGCGGGTTATAGCCCCAGTAGTTACTCAAGCCTAATTTTTGCAAGCGAGGCTCGCTGGCCATGCTGGCAATCGGTAGCAGCTCCACTGCGGTGATCCCCAGGCGTTTAAACCAGTCGATCATCACCGGATGCCCGAGCGCTTTATAGGTGCCGCGGATCTCTGGCGGCAGCGCCGGGTGTCGCAGTGTCAGCCCTTTGACATGGGCTTCATAGATGACCGTCTTGCCCCAGGGCGTGCGTGGCGGGGCATCGCCCTGCCAGTCGTAAGGCGCGTCGACCACTACACTTTTTAAGGCAATGGCCGCATTGTCCAGCGGGCTGGGTGTTTCGTAACCGCTATGGAAAAGCGGGTTATCGGCGGCCTGGCCCTCAATGCGCCGCGCATAAGGGTCGAGCAGCAGTTTGGCGGGGTTAAAACGATGCCCTCTTTCCGGCTGCCAGGGGCCGTGCAGGCGATAACCGTATTTTAAGCCAGGCTTTGCGCCTTCCAGAAAGCCGTGCCAGATATCGCCCGTTTTTCCTGGCAGGTTAACGCGCTGTTCGTTGCCGTTATCATCGAACACGCACAGCTCTACCTGCTCTGCATGGGCAGAAAAAAGCGCAAAGTTGACGCCGCTCTGTTGTACCTGCGCGCCAGGCGGCCCTGCTTCACCGACGGTTAGCGCTATCATTCTCCCTCCCGCACCAGCCAGATGGTGCCAAGAGGCGGCAGAGACAGCGCTAAGGAATGCTCGCGCCCGCGATTTGGAATCGCATCGCTGTGGACCACGCCGCCATTGCCCGTATTGCTGCCGTGATAGTGCATGGAGTCGCTGTTGAGCGCTTCACGCCAGCGCCCTGGCTGATTGATACCAAAACGATAGTTGTAGCGCGGCACGGGGGTAAAGTTGCTGGCAACAATGATTTCATTGCCTTGCTTGTCGCGGCGAACAAAAACGTAAACCGATGCCTCGTTATCGTCCACCACCAGCCATTCGAAACCGTACGGGTCAAAATCCAGCTCATGCAGCGCTTTGTGATGACGGTAAAGGTGGTTCATGTCGCGCACCAGCCGCTGCACCCCGTGGTGCCAGTTATCGGCACCGTCCAGCAAGTGCCAGTCCAGACTGCTATCATGGTTCCACTCGCGCCCCTGGGCGAACTCGTTGCCCATAAACATCAGTTTTTTACCGGGGAATGCCCACATCCATGCATAGTAAGCGCGCAGATTGGCGAATTTCTGCCAGGCATCGCCAGGCATACGGTCGAGGATAGATTTTTTACCGTGCACCACTTCATCGTGCGACAGCGGCAGAATAAAGTTTTCGGTGTAGTTGTAAAGCATGCCGAAGGTGAGCTTGTCGTGGTGATATTTACGATACACCGGGTCGAGCTTCATATAGTCCAGCGTGTCATGCATCCAGCCGAGGTTCCACTTATACCAGAAGCCTAACCCTCCCATTGACGGTGGCCGCGTGACGCCATCAAAGTCCGTGGACTCTTCTGCCATCGAGACCGCACCGGGGGTTTGCTCGCCAAGCACACGGTTGGTGTGGCGTAAAAACTCAATCGCTTCGAGGTTTTCGCGCCCGCCGTATTCATTGGGAACCCATTCCCCTTCTTTACGGCTGTAGTCGCGGTAGATCATGGAGGCCACCGCATCCACGCGTAAGGCATCAATGCCGAAGCGCTCAATCCAGTAAAGTGCATTGCCTACCAGGTAGTTACTGACTTCGCGACGCCCGTAGTTGTAGATAAGCGTATTCCAGTCCTGGTGAAAGCCTTCGCGGGGGTCGCTGTGTTCATAAAGGTGTGTGCCGTCAAAGTTCGCAAGACCGAACTCATCCGACGGGAAATGGCCTGGCACCCAGTCGAGGATCACGCTCAGCCCGGCGGTATGGGCGACGTGCATAAAATGCAGGAAGTCATCACGCGTACCGTAGCGGCGGGTGGGGGCGTACAACCCGGTCGGCTGATAGCCCCAGCTACCGTCAAACGGGTGTTCATTCACCGGCAACAGCTCAATGTGGGTAAAGCCCATCCATTTAGCGTACGGCACCAGCTGGTCCGCCAGTTCCCGGTAGCTGAGCCAGTAATTATTATCCGTATGTCGCCGCCAGGAGCCGAGATGGACTTCATAAATAGAGATGGGCGCATCGAACTGATTAGCCTGCTTGCGCTCGTCGCTCTGGATTTTCTTGCCCGGTAACCCGCAAATCAGCGAGGCATTGTCCGGGCGCATCTGCCCTTCAAACGCGTAAGGATCGGCTTTGATTCGCAGGTTGCCGTTCGCATCGATCAACTCAAATTTATAGAGTTGCCCGTTGAGCGCGCCGGGAACAAACAGCTCCCAGATCCCGCTCTCTTTACGCAGGCGCATCGGGTGACGGCGGCCATCCCAGTAGTTAAACTGCCCGACAACCGAGACACGCCGCGCATTCGGCGCCCAGACGGAAAAGCGTGTTCCCACCACGCCATCGATAGTATCTGCATGTGCGCCCAGGGTTTCATAAGGCCGCAAATGCGTGCCTTCGCTCAGCAGCCAGACATCCATCTCCTGTAACAGCGGCCCAAAACGATAGGGATCGTCAATCAGGTTCAGCTGATCATGCCAGTTGACGGCAAACTGGTAGCGAAAAGGGTTTTTACGGCGCGGGATAACACCACAAAAAAAGCCTCTTGAGTCGAGGCACTCCAGCTTGCCCACTTTACGTCCTGTTTTCGTCTCAATGACCCATACCTCTGTGGCATCGGGCAACAGCGCGCGGACTTCCAGCCCGGCCTCTGTCTGGTGCATACCAAGAACGGAAAAAGGATCGGCAAAATGGCCCGTAATTAGCGCTTCAATCACGCTCCGCTCAACATAATTAGACATGTTTTTCATCCTGTTGTAGTGGTACCGCCCCTTCCACCGAGACGTCCGGTTGCGGCACTTTTTTGACTTGAACGGCGCAGCACAAAATGTGCATCCTCTTTGCGCCGACACATCATCATTTAAGATGCTCCAACACCTTACTTAAAGCATAGCCAACACTTTTCGATAGTTGAGAAATAAAAAAGTAGTTCTCTCGTCTTAAAAATGCGAAATCAAAGTGGGTATATATTTACTCTGCTCTGCGTTTTTTCTTTCTACCTGCACAACATCTCCACAATCTGCCGTTTGATCCTTATCAAGGAGCTTGTATGAATCTGAAAAAAGTATTGGTAACAGGTGGTAGCCGGGGAATTGGTTTGGGCATTGCGCTTAGGTTTGCGCGCGAAGGTTTCTGTGTCGGCATCGTGGGGCGCAGTCAACAACATCTTATTGCCGCGCAAGAGAAAGCTGCTCAACAAGGGCTGGTACTGCATGTGTACAGCTGCGATTTGCAGGATTCGGCGCAATTAACCGACACGGTGTCGCGCTTTGCTAAGCAACACAACGGGTTAGATATTCTTTGCTGCAATGCGGGTATTTTTCCTTCGGCACCGCTGGCTGAAATGACGGAGCAGCAGTGGGATGACGTGCAGGCCGTAAACAGCAAAGGAACATTTCTCAGTGTGAAGGCCGCCCTTCCCTGGTTAAAGCAGGCGGAGTATGGCCGCGTCGTCATTACCTCATCGATCACCGGGCCGGTGACCGGCTACCCTGGCTGGGCGCATTACGCAGCGAGTAAAGCCGCGCAACTGGGGTTTATGCGCACTGCAGCGCTGGAACTGGCGGGCTGGAACATTACCGTCAATGCCGTGCTGCCAGGCAATATCTTTACCGAAGGGCTGGAGAGTATGGGCGAGGCATATGCCGCCGCGATGATAAATGCTGTGCCGCTAAAACGCCTCGGCACGGTAGAGGATATCGCCGCAGCAGTACATTTTCTGGCGTCAAAAGAGGCCGGTTTTATTACCGGCCAGACGCTGATTGTTGATGGCGGGCAGATCCTGCCGGAATCGACTGGCTGAAAAACACTCAGGCCAGCTGGCGCAGGATGCGGCGCAGCGGTTCAGCAGCGCCCCACAGCAGCTGATCGCCGACGGTAAAGGCAGAGAGGTACTCCGGCCCCATGTTCAGCTTACGCAGACGCCCCACCGGGGTGCTCAGCGTGCCGGTCACGGCAGCAGGCGTTAGCTCACGCATACTCAGCTCGCGATCGTTTGGCACCACTTTCGCCCACGGATTATGCGCGGCCAGCAGCTCTTCGATTGTCGGGATGGAGACATCTTTTTTCAGCTTGATGGTAAACGCCTGGCTGTGGCAGCGCAGCGCGCCAATGCGCACACACAGGCCATCCACCGGGATCGTTTTTTCCGTGCCGAGGATTTTGTTCGTTTCCGCCTGGCCTTTCCACTCTTCACGGCTCTGGCCGTTATCCAGCTGTTTGTCGATCCACGGGATCAGGCTGCCTGCCAGCGGAACACCGAAATTATCCGCCGCCAGCTCGCCGCTGCGGGTCAGCGCGGTCACTTTGCGTTCAATATCCAGAATCGCGGAGGCCGGGTCCGCCAGCTCAGCAGCAACATAGCTGTGCAGTTGGCCCATCTGCGTTAGCAGCTCACGCATATGGCGCGCGCCGCCGCCGGATGCGGCCTGATAAGTGGCAACCGAAACCCACTCAACCAGATCGTTTGCAAACAACCCGCCGAGCGACATCAGCATCAGGCTGACGGTACAGTTGCCGCCAACAAAGGTTTTGATGCCGTTGTTCAGGCCGTCGGTGATCACCGCCTGGTTGACCGGGTCAAGGATGATTATTGCGTCATCTTTCATACGCAGCGAAGAGGCGGCATCAATCCAGTAACCCTGCCAACCGCTTTCACGGAGCTTTGGATAGATTTCATTGGTATAATCGCCGCCCTGGCAGGTAACAATAATATCGAGCGCCCTGAGCGCATCCAGGTCAAAGGCATCCTGAAGGGTGCCCGCCTGCGCCTGGCCGCCAAACGCGGGGGCTGCCTGCCCGAACTGAGAAGTAGAAAAGAAAACAGGGCGAATGACGTCGAAATCGCGCTCTTCTACCATGCGTTGCATGAGTACAGAGCCGACCATTCCACGCCAGCCAATAAAGCCGACTTTTTTCATAGCGAATTCCTGCGAAGGTGTGTGCTGTGTTTGTGCGAGCCAGTTAGCCACTGGTTTATCACTCCACCTTACAAAATGCAGCCAAAGTCGCAAGTGAAATTAATCAATGATTGTTCTGATATCAGAAACGCGGCTAATCACCGCTATTTTTGTGGCAAGCTTCCGGGATACGAATGAATGACTGAAATCATCTCCGCAACAGTATTATTGATTCTGATAATGGACCCGCTGGGCAACCTGCCTATCTTTATGTCCGTGTTAAAACATACTGAGCCAAAGCGCCGCCGGGCGATTATGATCCGCGAGCTGCTGATAGCGCTGCTGGTGATGTTTATTTTTCTCTTCGCGGGCGAAAAAATCTTGTCGGTATTGAGCCTGCGTGCCGAAACGGTGTCTATTTCCGGCGGCATCATCCTGTTTCTCATCGCCATCAAAATGATCTTTCCGAGCGCCACGGGAAACAGCTCCGGGCTGCCCGCCGGGGAAGAGCCATTTATCGTGCCGCTGGCGATCCCGCTGGTCGCAGGCCCGACGCTGCTCGCCACGCTGATGCTGCTGTCGCACCAGTACCCGAACCAGATGGGTCATCTGGTGATTGCGCTGCTGATTGCCTGGGGCGGCACGGTGGCTATCCTGCTGCAATCAACGCTTTTTCTGCGTCTGCTTGGCGAGAAAGGGGTCAATGCGCTGGAGCGCCTGATGGGGCTGATTCTGGTCATGCTGGCCACACAGATGTTTTTGGACGGTATTCGCATGTGGATGAAAGGTTGAGGCGTATGATGCGCATTGCCACATACCAGATAGATTAGCGTCTGATGGCTTTCACATATTCTTAATTTTTTGTACTTCCTCCCGCCCTTCTTTATGTGTATGCGTGTGTATAATGCTTTTTCAGGTTAGGGAGGACGCATGAAATCTGCTGACCTGTTGAAAGAACTGATAGCCGTAGGGTGTGTTCTTCAACGGCATAACGGGGGAGCCATCAAATTTGGTGGTCGCCCATAACGGGAAAAACATTTCCTGTACCGCATCCGAAGAAGGATTTACCACTGGACACTGTCAGGTCAATCAAAAAAATGGCGGGGATCTGATCCCCGCCGACTTTGGAGGTAACTATGTTTTTCTCTGTCGGGGTTGAATCTCCTCAAGACGTAGATACAGCATTCGGCATCACTGTTCCGGCTTTTGATCGCTTTGATTATGGTTGCGTGTCGGCGGCTGATGAGCAGAAAGACATCCCTGTGATGGCTCGCGAAGCTATCCTGAGTATTGTGGAAGAGATGCTCATCAGTGGCGCGCATTCAGTGGAGGATATTACTGATGCCGGGTACAGGGTGTATGCAGCTAATCCGGAATACGCGCATTGCGATTCCTGGTTTATGATTGACGTCGATCTGACTGGGTTAGAAGGTAAACAGCAGCGCCTGAATATCACGTTACCTGATGTGCTTGTTAAGCGTCTTGATGGATTTATTCAGGACAAACGCGCTATCTACAAAGACAGGAGCCATTTTCTGGCACAGGCAGCTCGTCACGAACTGGCTAATAAATAAAAAATTCGCCTGCCAGAAATAAAAACACCACGCATATGCGTGGTGTTTTTATTGCGATGCCTTAACTCAACAACGTAAACGCAATCATCCCGATAATCGCACCGGTGGTGCCGAGAATGGTTTCCATCATGGTCCACGTTTTCAGCGTTTGTGCTTCTGTCGCACCGGTAAAGCGGCCATACAGCCAGAAACCGGCGTCATTCACATGGCTTACCACAATCGAACCACCCGCGATACAGATGGAAAGCGCCGCCATCTGCGCGCCGCTAAAGTTCAGCTGTTCGATAACCGGCATCACCAGACCGACCGCCGTGAGGCAGGCAACCGTTGCCGAACCCTGAATGATACGCACCGCCGCTGCCAGCACAAAACAGGTCACAGCGATGGGCAGACCCATCCCGGTCAGCGCTTCGCCCAGCGCAGGCCCCACGCCGGAATCAACCAGCACCTGTTTGAATACGCCGCCTGCGCCGATCACCAGCAGAATAATCCCTGCCGGTTGCAACGCCTGGCCGCAAATCGCCATCACTTTATCTTTCGCCATGCCCTGACGGTACGCCAGACCATAAATCGCCACCAGGCAGGCAACGAGGATAGCGGTAAACGGATGGCCGATAAATTCCAGCCAGTCGTACAATGTGCTGCCTTCCGCCACAAAACGCGCCGCGATGGTTTTCATCCCGACCAGCACCAGCGGCAGCAGGATCAGCGACAAGCTAAAGGCAAAAGAGGGCATTTTCCCTTCACCGAGGTGCGGCTCGCTGATGTCTTCCGGAATATGCAGCTCCACATGGCGGCTAATAAAGTTGCCCCACAGCGGCCCGGCGATCAGCATACCTGGAATCGCAGCGCACAGGCCAATCAAAATCATCCAGCCGAAATCTGCATGCATCTGCGATGCCAAAAGCATCGGCGCTGGCCCCGGCAGCAGAAACGCCGCTGCCGCCGCAACACCTGCAAACAGCGGAATAACCAGTTTCACCAGATTGGTGCCGGTGTGGCGCGCCATAGAAAACGCAACGCTTATCAACAGCACAATCGCCACTTCAAAAAACAGCGGCAAAGCACAAATCAAACCGGCAAGGCCAATCGCATAATGGGCGCGATTGTGACCGAAAGAGTGAAGCATCTTGACGGCAATTTGATCGACTGCACCGGTTTCATGCAGAATCTTGCCGAACATGGCGCCAAGCGCCACCACAATGGCGAGAAAGCCGAGCGTTCCCCCCATCCCTTTTTCCATGGTCTGCGCGATTTTAATCAGCGGCATCCCGGAAAAAAGCCCTGCACCTACCGACACCACCATCAAAGCGAGGAAAGCGTGCATACGGGCTTTCATCACTAAAAACAGCAGCAGTAAAACTGACCCTACTGCTGTTAAAACAAGCGTTAATGTACTCACTTATCACTGCCTTTATTAATGACTGCAATGGTACTGGCGACAACATCTTCCAGCGGTTGGTTGATATCGACGACCAGAACATCGCGCTCATCTGCACCCGGCTCTTCCAGGGTTTCAAACTGCGTCACCAGCATCTGAGTTTTAAAGAAGTGACCTTTGCGCGCCTTCAGGCGTGCTTCAATCACATCAAACGCCCCTTTAAGATAGATAAAGGAGAGGTTCGGGTTACCATCGCGCAGCAGGTCGCGATAGTGCTTTTTCAGCGCAGAGCAAACAATCAGCGAGACTTTGTTGGTGCGCTGCATAGCAAAAGCGGCATCGTTAAGCGCCTGCAGCCAGGGTTTACGGTCTTCGTCATTCAGCGGTTCGCCGGACGCCATCTTATTGATGTTGCTGCGCGGGTGAAGGAAGTCGCCATCGAGAAATGCGGCATGCAGCTGATGAGCCACTTCGCTGGCTACAGCTGATTTACCACTGCCGGAAACGCCCATCAGGACATAAATGTGGTTTTCGTGATTAGTCGTGCTCAAAGGTAGCTCCCAGGATGCAAAAGTAAATGTTACGGGTAACTGTTATCGGTAACATTGTCCTGCCGGGGTCAGGCAGAAGCAATATCCAAACATGGGCGAGATAAATAAGTGTGAGCTACTTCAAATTTGTCAGACTAAATAGATCCGCCCGGTGACAAAGTGAAACCTAAATCTAACATTTTCGGCGTCACCACCTCTCCACGAATGCGCGCCAGCAACCGCTCAGCGCCGATATACCCCATGCGTTCACGCGGCGTCAGCACGCTCGCCAGGCGTGGTTCCATCACCTGGCCAATGTCGTGACCGTGGAACCCGGCGATGGCCATGTCCTGAGGAATTCTCAACCCAAGCCGCTGGCACTCAAACGCCGCGCCAACCGCCAGGTCATCGTTGGTACAAAAAATACCGTCAAGCTGCGGATACTCGCGGCGCGCCTGGCGCATCAGCTCAATACCGGAAGAATAGGATGAAGATTGCTCAACCATCACGCTGTAGGGCGTCAGCCCCGCATCGCGCATCGCCTGCTCGTAACCTTGTTGTTTGATAATAGTACGTTCATCCAGACGTGCGCCAAGATAAGCAACGCGACGGTGCCCGCGCCCAATGATCGCCGCCGTCATCTGGCGCGCCGCTTCGAAGTTGTCAAAACCCACGGCAATATCGAGGCACGGCGATTTGCTGTCCATCAGTTCAACCACCGGAATGCCAGCGACTTCAATCATTTTCAGCGTGCGCGGTGTGTGGGTGCGCTCGGTGAGGATCAGCCCGTCAATATTCCATGAGAGCATCGATTCCAGCCGTTCCTCTTCCATTTCCGCTTTATAGCCGTAGTGCGCCAGCATCGTTTGATAGCCAAACGCATCCGTCACGCTTTCAATACCGCGTAATACTTCGGCGAACACCTGGTTTGTCAGAGAAGGGAGCAGCACGCCAATGGCCCGGCTGGTGGCATTTGAGAGGATATCGGGCGCGCGGTTCGGAATGTAACCCAGTTCATCAAGCGCAGCAGCGATTTTGCTGCGTAGCGCGACAGAAACCTGCTCCGGGTTACGCAAAAATCGGCTGACGGTCATTTTTGTCACGCCAACACGATCGGCTACATCCTGAAGTACGGGTCTTTTCTTTTTCATCGTCCTGACAGTTTACGCAAAGAGAGATTGCCTGAGTTTATCACGGACAACGCGCAACCTTCCGTTCTTAACAGAAGGTTGCGTAATTATTTAGACAATATTAAACCGGCGGCAGATCGAACAGCAGAATTTCGCTTTCGCTGTCGGCATGAACAGACAAGGCTTGCTCATCCCAAATCGCCAGGCCGTCGCTGGTGGACGCCTTCGTACCGTTAATGGTTACGTTACCTTTTACCACCTGGATCCACACCCGGCGATCGGCGGCAATCTGGTGAATGGACTGCTCATCTTTCAACAGCGCCCAACGGTAGAGTTCCATATCCTGGTACACTTTCAGCGACCCGTCACGGGCGTCCGGCGACAGCACCAGCTGTTTGCCCTGCGCGGCGTCAAAACGGCGCTGCTCATAGCGCGGCGTGATGCCGGTTGCTTGCGGAATAATCCAGATCTGATACAAACGCAGGCGATCGGTCGCGCTCGGGTTGTACTCAGAGTGACGCACCCCGGTACCGGCGCTCATAATCTGGAACTCACCGGCAGGCACCTGCTCTTTGTTACCCATGCTGTCCTGGTGTTCTACCGCGCCTTCCAGCACATAGGTCAGGATTTCCATGTCTTTGTGCGGGTGCGTGCCAAAACCCTGGCCCGGATCGATCACGTCATCATTGATAACGCGCAGCGCCGAGAACCCCATAAAATTCGGGTCATAATAGTCAGCGAATGAAAAGGTATGCCAGGAATCCAGCCAGCCGTGGTTGGCATGCCCGCGGTCGTTTGCTTTGCGTAAATAAATCATGTTTCACCCCCGTATGTTTTCGATAAAGCAAGTGTGGACCCAATCGCTTATCAATCATAGAGGGTGAAAATTGACTCCTCTGTTCAAAAAAAATGAACAAGTTCACGCATGCCCGACAGCGTTATTTTGCAAGCGTTACCGTCGCCGGTGATGCCTGCTCAAACCCGCGTTCCAGGATCTCAAGATTGGTAAGAACTTCAGATTCCTTGACGTAATTCGGCGCGCCCTGCGTCAGCGTGGCGTACAACGCATCATACACGCGGCCATAGTCGCCGGTTTCCGGGGCAAACTCTTCACGCACCGTTTCACCCGCTGCGTTCACGTACTCCATGATGGCGATGCTATTATCTGCGCCAAAGCCTGGTTCGCCCGGCATGATGTTCGCTTTCAGGCTGGTCTCCTGCTGGTCGATACCGTATTTGATAAACGACCCTTTCGTGCCGTGGACGATAAATTTCGGGTAGTCGATTTTCACTAGATGGCTGGTTTTCACGATAGCTTTCATATCGCCGTAAAACAGCTGCGCTTCAAACGTATCGTCCGGGTTCGCTTTATTACGCAGGCTGCGGATGTCATACGAGACATGGTCCGGGCGGCCAAATAAGGAAATTATCTGATCCAGCGTATGTACGCCCAGCCCGTAGAACATGCCATCCTGCGGCAGCCCTGGTTTGGTTTCCGCAACAGGCCGGTAGTAATCGAAATGGCTTTCTATCTCGACGATATCGCCTAATTTTCCGCTTTCGATGGCTTTTTTCGCAGTGAGGAAACAGGAGTCGAAGCGGCGATTCTGATAAGGCGTGACCGTCAGCCCTTTGCTTTTTGCCAGCTCAAACAGCGTGATAGCCTCCGCCATCGTCGGCGTGAAGGGCTTCTCTACCAATACATTTTTTCCTGCTTCCAGCGCGCGCTTTGCGTATTCGAAGTGGCTGTCGGCATGGGTGCAGACTATCACCAGTTTGACCTGCGGGTCGTTCAGCACCTCATCCAGCTCGCTGGTGAAATGGATGTGCTGATACTGTGGATGCTGCTCTTCTGGCTTCATATGACGACGGAAGATGTGTGCGACATGCCAGTCGGCCCGGCGATTGAGTACGTAAGGGAGATGATAACGGATGGCGCTTTTGCCAAACCCAATAAATGCGCAGTGTAAAGTCATAACAGTGTCCTTTGTTGATACATCTCTTCACCTTAACTAAATTGGGCCTTTTGCTGTACCCCAACAATCTGATTCGTTATTAACGCTTTAATTATTAAGCATTTGCTTAATCTTAAATTGTTAAATTTTTCTTGACCAAAGCACCCTATTCCCGCATAACTCACCTGACAATAGCTGATTTATTGTTCCACTCGGATTCATTTTTCGAATCACACACAAAGGGAGTTGTGCACAATCCAGTATGAACAGGCATTTTCGGTTTTTAAATCTTGCACTGGCTTTCTGGGCGCTTGCGCTGGTGAGCTGGTGCCAATACGCCCTTCTCTGGACGCTTCTGGCTGCTGTTCTGGCCCTGCTCACTTTCTTCTTACATATTGTACAACATCAGGTTAACGCTATGTTTGGTAAGACAAAAAACTCTGAAGCCCCGCAATTACCGGTTCCAACCGCCGTACCGTTAAAAATGGAGAAAGACGCCGTGCGGGAAGAAAAACAAAACACCGTGATTGCCAGCGGCGTGCAGCTCACCGGTAATATCACTTCCGCAGGCCAGGTGCATATTTTCGGTACCGTCACCGGCAACATCGACGCTAAAGAGAGTGTAGTGAAGGTGATGCGCAATGGCCTGGTTGAGGGCAATATTCTTTGCCGTGAGCTGGTTATCGATGGCACGGTGAACGGCGAGTGTCAGAGCGAAGCGATACATATCGAAGAGAATGGCGTCATTACCGGCACCTTGTCTTACAGCACCCTGACCATCAAAAAAGGTGGAACCTTTGCCGGGCAGGCGAAGATCAACACGCCGGTTGTCAGAGCGTTACCCGAGAAGAAAGCCGCAGAATAACAGGCAAAAAAAAAGCCAGCACCCGGCTGGCTAATAAATACTGGAAGCAATGTGAGCAATGTCGTGCTTTCAGGACTACCGCGAAGGTTTCCCTGAACGCATAGCAATAATAATCATTATCATTCGCACTTGTCCAGTATTTTTATAAAAAAGGCGTTGACGCTGGTCGAGAAACTTCTGAAAGTGTTATGGAAAACACCTGAAGAGGGAAAAAGATGAGTGAGATAGTGATACGTCATGCCGAAGCGCGCGACGCCGAATCTTTACGTCAGATGTATGCAGATCCAGACGTTTACCCGGATTTGTTACAGCTACCTCACCCTTCATCTGAGTTCTGGCAAGAGCGCCTTAAGCCGCAACCTGGCCGCCGCTGGCTGGTTGCGTGTATCGGTGAAACGGTCTGCGGAAATTTATGCCTGGCGGTGGAACAAAATCCACGTCGCAGCCATGTCGCCACGTTTGGTCTTGCGGTATCGGCAGCTTGTCAGGGGCGCGGCGTAGCCAGCGCGTTGATGGGCGAGATGATTGCTCTGTGCGACAACTGGCTGCGCATTGAACGTATTGAATTGACCGTGTTTGTTGATAATGCTCCGGCATTGGCAGTGTACCGTAAGTTTGGTTTCGAAGTAGAAGGCACCGCCAAAGGTTACGCCTTACGCAATGGTGAGTATGTGGATTCGTACTTTATGGCGCGCATAAGGTGATCTAAAACTTGCCCTGCCCCTTGTGCGGAGACAGGGCTAAGAGACTTATCAATAACCTGCGGTTAAATCATCCACCGTTCGTGGGTCAGACGCACCGTACAGCATGCCATCAGGCGTAACCATAATGCTTTGCGTGCTGCCCATCGCTTCTTTCACCACCACCTTCTGCCCTTTATCGGCCAGCAGTTTCAGCGTGTCCGGGCTAAAGCCTTTCTCCACTCGCAGCTCATCCGGCAACCATTGATGATGGAAGCGCGGCGCATTCGTCGCTTCGGCGACGTTCATCCCAAAATCAATGCTGTTGACCACCATTTGCAGCACAGTTGTGATAATACGGCTGCCGCCAGGACTGCCCGTCACCAGCCAGGTTTTGCCATCTTTGAGCACAATCGTTGGCGACATAGACGAAAGCGGGCGCTTAGCTGGCCCTACCGCATTGGCATCGCCGCCAACCAGGCCATACACATTCGGTACGCCGGGCTTGGCGGAAAAATCATCCATCTCGTTATTCATCAAGATCCCGGTATCACCCGCGACAATGCCGGTGCCGAAGGTGGTGTTTAGCGTGTATGTCACCGCCACCGCGTTGCCATCTTTATCCACCACGGAAAAGTGCGTGGTTTGATTGCTTTCATAAGGCTCCAGCTTGCCGGGGCGAATTTCGCTGGATGGGCGCGCTTTATTCAGCTCGATTTTCTCTGCGATGGATTTTGCATAATCTTTATTGGTCAACGCCTGCCAGGGAACCTTCACAAAATCCGGATCGCCGAGGTACTCCGAGCGATCGGCGTAGGCATATTTCTCCGCTTCAGCCATCAGATGCATCGCATCGGCGCTGCCGAAACCATATTTCGCTAAATCAAAATTCTCCAGAATATTCAGGATTTGCACGATATGGATACCGCCAGACGAGGGCGGCGGCATGGAGTAAATCTGGTAGCCGCGATAGTCACCGCTGATAGGCGTACGCTCGACGGCTTTATAATTCGCCAGATCCTCTTGCGTGATAAGCCCGCCATTTTTGCTCATTTCCTGCGCGATTTGCGCCGCGATATCCCCTTTATAGAACGCATCCGGTCCCTTTTCGGCGATCATTTCCAGGCTTTTGGCCAGATTGCTCTGCACCAGTTTGTCGCCCTTTTTCAGCGGCTCGCCCTCTTTCCAGAAAATGGCTTTGCTGTTGGCATGCTGCGGCAACACTTCGCTACCATACGTTTTCAAATCATCGGCCAGCGCATCGTTCACCACGAAACCCTGCTTCGCTAACTTAATCGCGGGCTGTACCACTTTATTGAGCGGCAGCGTGCCATATTTTTCCAGCGCCAGCGAGAAACCTGCCACGGTGCCGGGCGTGCCGGACGCCAGGTGAGAGGTCAGGGATTTTTTGCTGTCCGGATTGCCCTGATCGTCAAGAAACATATCGCGCGTGGCACCGGAGGGCGCCATTTCGCGAAAATCGATAGCCGTCACGTTCCCGTCTTTGGTACGCAGCATCATAAACCCGCCGCCGCCGAGATTACCGGCCTGCGGATGGGTCACCGCCAACGCATAACCTACTGCGACCGCCGCATCCACGGCATTTCCCCCTTGTTTAAGGATATCGACCCCAACGCGGGTTGCCGTTTCGTCTACGGATGCGACCATCCCCTGCCTTGCGCTAACGGGATGGAAGACGTCAGCTTCCACGCCATATGAGACAGGCGCGGGCGCGGGAGGTGCCTGCACCGGCGGCGGCGCAGCGCCAACGCTAAAACAACTACCCGCCGTCAGAGCCGCGATCGCTACCCAACGTGCAAACTTCTGTTTCATCATCGTTGTTCTCCGGGAAATGAGCCACAGTACCGCTTAAGCCTGGTTCACAACGCTCAAAAAATCATCGCAATGAATAAAAAGGATTAAACTTATACCAAGCATGAATGGAGGAAACGACGATGAAAGGCGTTTTTATGCTGGCAGCCCTGCTGCCTTTTGCGGTTATCGCACAACCCTTTAATACAACAGATCAGGAGTATGTGAACCCCAGCCAGCAGCGTTTGCAAACACAAATGCAAGTTCAGCAACAGCAGCAAAAAGGGATGCTGAACCAGCAGTTGCAGACGCAAACACGCCTGCAGCAGCAACATCTGGAGTCGCAGATCAACAACAACACACAACGGGTAAAACAGGGTCAGCCGGGAATGCTCAGCCCTGGCCAGCAGGTGCTCCCTAACACCAGCGGCGGAATGCTCAGCGGTGGCGTAAATAGCGGTAGCGCTTCACAGCATATGTTGCAGCAAAACCCGAACAGCGGCGTGCAGCAAACGTCGCCGCAGGCCACTATTCCGTTAAAAACCCTGACGCCTTAATACTGAAAATCCGGGCCGATAAGGTCTATTTTATCGGTGCAGATACAATCCACGCCCCAGCGCAGCAGCTCCGCTGCCCGTTGGGGCTGGTTGACGGTATACACAAGAATGCGCAGACCCGCTTCGCGCAGCATCCGCACGCGAACTTCATCCAACAAGCGGTGATTTAAATGAATCGACACGCACGCAAGCCGCGTGGTCAGCGCTTGCCAGTCATCGCGCCACTCATCCAGCAAAAGCCCGCGAGGCAGCTCCGGTACCGCCTGTTGTGCGGCTTCCAGCGCATCGATGTCAAAGGATGAGAGCAGCGGTACGGTCATGCCAGCCCACAGTTCACGGGCAGCGAGCGCCACCGCTTTTCCCGTCAGCGCGCCGGTTCCGCTCGTCGGTTTGATCTCGATATTCGCCATCATGCCGTACTGGCGGCAGCGCTGCGCGACGTCTGACAACAGCGGCAACGGCTCACCTTTGTATTCGCCGCTAAACCAGCTCCCGGCATCCACTTTAAGCAAGTCATTCCACGCCAGCTCCCCGGCCACGCCCCAGCCGTTGCTGGTGCGCTCAAGCGAGTCATCATGTAGCAGGAAGATCTGCCCATCTTTTGATAATTTCGCATCAAACTCTATCATTTTATGCCCGTAACGCGCGCCGACATCTATAGCGGCCAGCGTGTTTTCCGGGGCGAGTTTGCCGCCGCCACGGTGGGCGACGATATGTGGATAAGGCCAGTTGCTCATACGCGTTGTCCTGTTTCACCCTCAAAAAGGTGCAAATGCTGCTCCGGGAAATGGAGCCACAATGTGCTGCCCGCAGCGGGACGCTCCTGGTGCGCCAGACGTACCACCAGCTTCTGCTCTTGCCAGCGCCCGTGCGCCAGGTTGTCTGCGCCGAGCATCTCCAGCGTCTCCATCACCAGCGGCACGCCCCCTGCGGACTGTGAGCTTAGCGCAATATGTTCCGGGCGAATACCCAGCGTCATCCTGCGCCCGGCATAGTGACGATAATTCCCGCTGATCGGCAGCGCCATGCCGCTGTCGAGTTCGAAATGGCTCCCGGCGCTGCTGATGCGCCCATCCAGCAGATTCATTGCCGGGCTTCCGATAAAGCTTGCCACAAAACGGCTGGCGGGCTTTTCATACACCTCCACCGGCGTGCCGATTTGCTCTGCGACACCTTTATTCATCACCAGCACGCGCTGCGCCAGCGTCATCGCTTCGACCTGATCATGCGTCACATACAGCGACGTGGTATTCAGCCGACGGTGGAGCTGCTGTAATTCAAGGCGCATCTGAACGCGCAGCCTGGCATCCAGGTTGGAGAGCGGTTCATCGAACAGAAAGACCGCTGGATCGCGCACAATGGCGCGCCCCATGGCAACGCGCTGGCGCTGGCCACCTGAAAGCTCGCGCGGGCGGCGCTTTAATAACCCATCCAGCTCAAGAATACGCGCCGCTTCGGCAACACGGCTGGTGATATGTTCTTTGCCCATCCCACGGATTTTCAGCCCCCACGCCATATTCTCTTCCACGCTCATATGCGGGTAGAGGGCGTAGTTTTGAAACACCATAGCGATACCGCGATCTTTCGGCTCCATTTCGGTGACGCGCTGAGTATCTATCCAGATGTCGCCGCCGGAAACGCGCTCCAGCCCGGCAACCATACGCAATAAGGTGGATTTCCCGCAGCCAGACGGGCCAACCATTACAATAAATTCACCGTCGGCCACATCCAGCGTCAGCGGTTGGATCACCTGCGTTTTGCCGCCATCCCAGCTTTTGGTCACGGCTTGTAATTTTAATCCTGCCATCTTCGGTTATTTACCTTTGTTCTGCGCCGCTGGCGGCAACTTATTTTTCACTGTCGACCAGGCCGCGCACAAATGCGCGCTGCATGGCTAAAACAATCACCACCGGGGGAATGAGCGTCAGCAGCATCGCGGCCATCACCTGGTTCCATTGTGTCGTACCTTCACCGCTGGCAATCATTCCTTTCACGCCCGCTACAGCCGTGCCGAGACTGGCATCGCTGATGATAAGCAGCGGCCACAGATACTGGTTCCAGCCATAGATAAAGGTGATCACAAACAGCGCCGCGAGATTGGTTTTTGACAGCGGCAGCACGATGTCGCGGAAAAAACGCATCGGCGAAGCGCCGTCGATGCGCGCCGCTTCCATCAGCTCATCCGGCAGCGTCATGAAAAACTGGCGAAACAAAAACGTCGCCGTGGCTGAGGCCATCAGCGGCAGCGTCAGCCCTGTATAGCTATCAAGCATCTTCAGGTTAGCGATGACCTCTACCGTCGGGAAAATTCGCACCTCCACCGGCAGCATCAGCGTGCTAAAAATGAGCCAGAAGAAGAGGTTACGCAGCGGGAAACGAAACCAGACAATAGCAAATGCAGACAAGAGCGAGACCGCAATTTTCCCGATGGTTATCACCAGCGCCATGATGAAACTGTTGGTTAACATTAACCAAAACGGCGCGCTGTTCACCCCCACGCCGTGCACCCAGATAGTGCGCAGGTTTTCCAGCAGATGCGTGCCGGGTATCAGCGTCATCGGCGTGTCATAGACCGCGTTGATATCCAGCGTCGCGGTGACGAACGCGACATACAGCGGAAACAGGATCACGACAATGCCAAGAATAAGCATGATATGGCTAAACCAGGTCAGCCCTGGGCGATTCTCAATCATTGGTAGCGTACCTTGCTTTCAACATAGCGGAACTGAACAACCGTCAGCACAATCACCAGCACCATCAGCACCACCGATTGCGCGGCAGAAGTGGAAAGATCCAGCCCGGCAAACCCTTCGCGGTAGATTTTGTAGATAAGCGTGGTTGTGGCTTGTACCGGCCCGCCTGCGGTTGCCGCATCGATGACCGGGAAGGTGTCGAAGAAGGCATACACCAGGTTCACCACCAGCAGGAAAAAACTCACCGGCGCGATAAGCGGTAATGACAACGTGAAGAAGCGGCGAACCGGCCCTGCGCCATCGATGGCGGCGGCTTCCACCAGCGAGCGGGGAATGGATTGCAGCGCGGCGAAAAAGAACAAGAAGTTATAGCTGATTTGCTTCCAGACCGAGGCGAATACGACAAGAAACATCGCCTGCCCGCTATTTTGTGCGTGGTTCCAGCTATACCCAAAATATTCCAGAAAATGGGTAATTAACCCACGACCAGGGTTAAACAGGAAAATCCACAGCACGGCGGCCACCGCCGGAGCGACGGCGTAAGGCAGCAGCATCAGCGTCTGGTAAATACGGCTTCCGCGCACAACGTTATCAACAAGGGCCGCGAAAAAGAGCGACACCAGCAGCCCGCTGAATGTCACCAGCGCGCTAAAGCGCAGCGTCGTCCAGAAGGAGTCCAGATAGTAGCTGTCGTGAAACAGCGCGACAAAGTTCTCCAGCCCAACAAACTGACTGGATAGCCCGAACGGATCGACACTTTGTACCGAGTACCATAGCGCTTCGCCCGCAGGCCAGATAAAGAAAATAAACGTGATTGCCAGCTGCGGCGCAACCAGCAAGTAAGGCAGCCAGTGTGAACGAAACACCGGACGAGATGAAGACATAAGTTGGCTCTACGTTGTTTACTCTTCGCGCCTCCCGATTAAGGAGGCAACTGACCCTCCCGGTAAAAAGAGGGTCAGCATGGAGGATTTAAGATCAGGAACGGGTGGACTGCTCGAAGCGGCGCAGCAGCTGGTTTCCGCGTTCAACGGCTGCATCCAGCGCCTGTTGCGGAGTTTTCTTACCGGTCCACACGCTTTCCAGTTCTTCATCAACAATGGTGCGAATTTGCGGCATATTGCCCAGACGCAGCCCTTTGGTAAACGCCAGCGGCGGTTTGTTCAGCATCTGGCGTGTCGCGATATCGGCACCTGGATTCTTGTCATAGAAGCCCTGCTCACGCGTTAAGTCATAAGCTGCGGTGGTGATGGGCAGATAACCCGTTTTCTGGTGCCATTCCGCTGCGTTTTCCGGTTTCGCCAGGAAATCGAGGAACTGCGCGACGCCTTTATAGGTGGCATCGTTTTTACCCTGCATCACCCACAGGCTGGCTCCACCGATGATGGCGTTTTGCGGTGCGCCCTTCACGTCAGCATCGTAGGGCATCATGCCAACACCGTAGTTAAATTTTGCGTAATGGCGAATGTCGGCCAGCGAGCCGGAAGAGGCTGTCGTGATGGCGCAGTCACCGTTATAAAACTTCTCGGTGGACTCATCTTTACGGCCAAAGTAGCTGAAATCGCCTTTTTTATTCAGCTCTTGCAGCAGGGCGATATGTTTAACTTGTTCCGGCTTATTAAATTCCAGCACCGCATCGGTGCCGTCAAAACCGTTGTTTTTGCTGGCCACCGGCAAACCGTGCCATGCGCTGAAGTTTTCTATCTGGATCCAGCCCTGCCAGCCGCTGGCGTAGCCACACTTCATACCGGCGGCTTTCAGCTTCGCGGTGTAAGCGGCCAGATCCTGCCAGGTCTTCGGCGGTTGCTCCGGATCTAAGCCTGCTTTTTTGAAGGCGTCTTTGTTGTAGTACAGCACCGGCGTGGAACTGTTGAACGGTTGAGAGAGCAAGTGGCCGCTTTTGGCGTCGGTGTAATAACCAGAAACGGTCGGTACGAACTGGCTTTCATCAAAGTTGATCCCGGCGTCTTTGAAGACTTCATACACCGGTTTGATCGCTTTAGAGGCCATCATGGTCGCCGTACCGACTTCATAAACCTGCAAAATGGCGGGCGCATTTCCGGTACGGAAAGCCGCGATACCCGCGCTAAGGCTCTGTTCGTAATTGCCTTTATAGACCGGCACGATTTTATAGTCAGGGTGGGTTTCATTGAAACGTTGCGCAAGGGAGTCAACTTCTTTACCCAGTTCCCCCTCCATGGAATGCCAGAACGGAATCGAGGTGACGGCCATAGCGTTACCGGCAAAAACGAATCCCATCGCCAGACCCAAAGCTGTATGTCGTAACGTTGTCATTGTGCTCTCTCTTTTTATACGGGATGCGCGATATCACGCGTTTTATGCTCGCGAGGTAACATGACACGCTCGAATGACAGAAAAATAACCTTTTGATTACAAATATATGACAACCAGGCGTCAGCGATATGTCGCGGGGATGATAGTACGGTGAAGGAAAAATGGCGGGAAATCGGGAAAGCACGTAACAGAAAAAGGGCTCCCCCGCGAGCGGAGAAGCCCTCTGTAAAGACGCCCGGCCTGACACACCACTTCCTGGAAAGGCGGGGATCGCTCCCCGCCTCCAGGTCGCTACTTACCGGATTCGTAAGCCATGAAAGCTGCCACCTCCCTCACCGGATCTTTGTAGCGGATTTCGCACAGCGATTTCCGCGTCAGATACGTGAATATCAACAGTGTGAAACACACGATAAACACGCACCAGATAAAGGTTTGCGGTAACTTCATAGCCTGCTGCTCCTTGCCTTTCGGCGGGTAAGAGGCTACTCTGAATGTGTTCAGCATACAGGTGGCCTCGTCGGTTAATTGAAAAATTACCTTCGGGGCTTTCTTCTTTCTGCCGCACAACTTTCAATCGTCATGAGGCAAAAAGCCTCAAGCGCCACAGCGATAATACCACTTAACTACTTTCATTCGAAAGAAAAAGGGCTCCCCCGCGAACGGAGAAGCCCTCTGTAAAGACGCCCGGCCTGACACATCACTTCCTGGAAAGGCGGGGATCGCTCCCCGCCTCCAGGTTGCTACTTACCGGATTCGTAAGCCATGAAAGCTGCCACCTCCCTTACCGGATCTTTGTAGCGGATTTCGCACAGCGATTTCCGCGTCAGATACGTGAATATCAACAGTGTGAAACACACGATAAACACGCATCAGATAAAGGTTTGCGGTAACTTCATAGCCTGCTGCTCCTTGCCTTTCGGCGGGTAAGAAGCTACTCTGGATGTGTTGGGCATACAGGTAGCCTCGTTGGTTAATTGAAAAATTACCTTCGGGGCTTTCTTCTTTCTGCCGCACAACTTTCAACCGTCATGAGGCAAAAAGCCTCAAGCGCCAGCCGTATCATACCCCAGCCCGCCGCACGCTCTTATCCGAAAATTAACAAGTTTATGAAGGAATTAGTTCGCACGTTATTACCGCAGAAAGCGTGAATAACTAAGACGAGATGATAAAGAAAGGAGCACGCTGGCTCCTTTCATGATGTGAGGAATTTAGCCGCCCAAATAGGCGCTTCGCACCGCTTCGTTAGCCAAAAGCGCGTCGCCGCTATCTTCCAGCACCACGTGGCCATTCTCCAGCACGTAGCCGCGATCGGCGAGCTTTAACGCCTGATTCGCATTCTGCTCGACGAGGAAAATGGTCATCCCTTCTTGACGTAGCTGCTCGATAGTGTCGAAGATTTGCTGGATGATGATCGGCGCAAGGCCAAGCGAGGGTTCATCAAGCAGCAACAGGCGCGGCTGGCTCATCAGCGCACGGCCAATCGCCAGCATTTGCTGCTCTCCCCCGGACATTGTTCCGGCGCGCTGAATGCGTCGTTCATACAGACGCGGAAACAATTCATACACCCATTTTATACGCGCCTGATACCGCTCACGATCAGCGAAGAAGCCGCCCATCGCCAGGTTTTCTTCTACTGTCATACGTGAAAAAACGCGGCGGCCTTCCGGCACAATGGCCACAGCCTCGCGCATAATCTTCGCCGTTTGCCAGTCAGTGATATCTTTATCATCAAACACAATGCGCCCGCTGGTGGCTCGCGGATCGCCACACAACGTGCCGAGCAGCGTGGTTTTACCCGCACCGTTAGCACCAATCAGCGTAACAATCTCGCCCTGATTAATATGCAGACTGACCTCATGCAGCGCCTGAATCTTGCCGTAGTGGGCACTTACTTTGTCAAAAGATAACATCACTTTTTCCATCTTATGCCTCACCTAAATAGGCACGGATCACATCCGGGTTGTTACGAATTTCTTCCGGCGTACCGTTCGCCAGCGGCGTCCCCTGGTTCACCACGTAAATCCTGTCGGAAATGCCCATCACCAGCTTCATATCGTGCTCAATCAGCAGGATAGTGGTGTTGTGATGGTTACGCAGCTCGACAATCAGCTCGTCCAGCTCTTTCGTCTCTTTCGGATTTAGCCCTGCAGCGGGTTCATCAAGCATCAGGATCTCAGGCTGGGTGACCATACAGCGCGCGATCTCCAGGCGGCGCTGATCGCCATAGGCAAGATTGCTGGCCTGTCGGTTAGCGTGCGCTAACAAACCAATACGCTCAAGCCAGGTCGCTGCTCTGTCCAGCGCTTCATCCTGCGCGCGACGAAAAGAAGGTGTTTTCAGCAGGCCGGAAAACACGCCGGTTTTCAACTGCTGATGTTGCGCGACCAGCAAGTTTTCGATAACCGTCATCTCACGAAATAATCGTACATGCTGAAAGGTTCGCACCACGCCCATCCGCGCGATTTGCTGCCCCGGCAAGCCTTCCAGATGCTTCTCGCGCAGCATAATGGTGCCGCCGGAAGGTTTATAAAAACCGGTCAGGCAGTTAAACACCGTGGTTTTACCCGCGCCGTTAGGGCCAATAAGCGAAACGATTTCCTGGGGATGGAGATCCAGCGCGACATTATTCACGGCCAGCAGACCGCCGAAGCGCATCATCAGGCCGTTTACGGTTAATAATGGCTGACTCATGCCTGCTCTCCTTTCGCTTGCCCGTTTTTCAGTTTCAACTGCGGGCGGGTCATCGGCAGCAAGCCTTGCGGACGCCAGATCATCATCAGCACCATTAAACCACCCAGCATTAACATGCTGTATTCATTGAAATCACGCATCAATTCGCGGGAAACAACCAGCAAAATGGCCGCGAGGATCACCGCAAACTGCGATCCCATGCCACCGAGCACCACAATTGCCAGCACAAATGCCGACTCGGCAAACGTGAAGGATTCCGGGCTGACGAACCCCTGGCGCGCAGCGAACAGCGTTCCGGCGAAACCGGCAAACGCAGCGCTAATCGTAAACGCAGTCAGCTTGATACGGGTCGGGTTCAGGCCCAACGAACGGCAGGCGATTTCATCTTCACGCAGCGCTTCCCAGGCACGCCCCAGCGGCATACGCAACAGACGATTAATCACAAACAGCGTAACGACGACCAACAGCAGCGCAACCAGGTACAGGAACACCACGCGGTCGCTGGGATCGTATTTCACATTGAAGAAGTTGCTGAAGGTATCCCACCCGCCTTCGCGCGCACTACGACTGAACTCAAGTCCGAACAGTGTTGGTTTTGGGATCTGGCTGATACCGTTCGGGCCACCGGTCACTTCGGTATTATTGAGCAGCAGAATACGCACGATCTCCCCGAAACCCAGCGTGACAATCGCCAGATAATCGCCGCGCAAACGCAGCACCGGGAAGCCGAGCAGAAAACCCGCAGCAGCAGAGACCAGACCCGCCAGCGGCAGGCATGTCCAGAACCCGAGGCCGTAATAGTGATTGAGCAGCGCAAAGGTGTATGCGCCGATGGCATAAAAGCCGCCGTAGCCCAGCACCAGCAAACCCGATAAACCTACCACCACGTTCAACCCAAGCCCGAGGATGATATAAATCATCGTCATGGTGGCAATATCTACCGTGCCGCGCGACACCATAAACGGCCACACTACGGCAATGACCAACAGCGCCAGCAGAAACAGCTTCTGTTTAACCGTCGAACCATCGATCGCCGGTAGAATAAACTTCGGCCCGGAGACGCCCTTCAGGCTTTTCTGTAGTGTGGGGCGCAGAAGCTGGAAGAAAAAGACCACCGCCGTACCGATAAACACCCACTGCCAGCGGATATCCGCTGCGGTATCCACCACCAGTTTGGTGCCGTCCAGCGCCAGTTGAACGCCCATGAAAACGCCCGCCAGCACAAAAAACATCGCAGCTGACAGCAGCGCCATCGCAAAATGCATCGGTTTCATACTTTTTCAACCTCCGGGCGACCCAGGATACCGGTTGGCATCACCAGCAGTACGACAATCAGCAATGCAAATGAAACCACGTCTTTGTATTCAGTGCTGAGATACGCTGAGGAGAGGGATTCCGCCACGCCGAGGATCAAACCGCCAATCATCGCGCCAGGAATGCTACCAATGCCGCCTAACACCGCAGCGGTGAAAGCTTTCATACCAGCCATAAAGCCAATGTATGGGTTGATAACGCCATAGAATTGTCCGAGCAGCACACCTGCTACGGCCGCCATCGCAGCGCCAATCACAAAGGTCAGCGCGATCACGCGGTCAGTATTGATACCGAGCAGGCTCGCCATTTTTAAATCTTCCGCACACGCACGGCAGGCGCGGCCCATGCGGGAGTATCGGATAAAAATCGTCAGTGCCAGCATGGCGATAAAGGTCACAATCCAGATAACCAGCTGCATGGTGGTAATTGATGCGGAGAAGTTTTCGCTGCTGCCGACTATCCATTGCCCGTTGAATAGGCTTGGCAGGGCGACATCGCGGGAACCTTCCGTCAGGCTGACATAGTTTTGCAGGAAAATAGACATACCGATGGCAGAAATCAGCGCTATCAGGCGTTTGGAACTGCGTACCGGGCGATAAGCCACACGCTCAATGCTCCAGCCATAGGCGCTGGCTATCACTATCGCCCCGACAAACCCGGCCGCCACCAGCAACCAGCTGGTGTCGATACCCATCATCATCAGCGCGGCAATGATCATAAAGGAGACATAGCTACCGATCATGTAGACCTCGCCGTGGGCGAAGTTAATCATGCCGATAATGCCGTACACCATGGTATAGCCAATGGCAATCAATGCGTAGGTGCTTCCCAGCGTTACGCCGTTAAACATCTGCTGCAAAAAATAGAGAAACTGCTCGGACATAACATAACCTTCTTAAATCTCTCCGGACATTGCGCCCGGAGAGTGGGATGACAGTTATTTCGCCACGGAAGACGAACCATCGGCGTGCCATTGGAAGACACCGAATTCAAATCCCTTCAGATCGCCTTTTTCATCCCAGTTCAGCGGCCCAATCACGGTTTTAGCTCCGTTAGCTTTTAAATCTTTTATCAACGCCAGCGGATCATCGCTGCCGCTACGCTCAAGCGCCGTTGCCAGAGACTGTACGGCGGCGTAAGTGATCCAGACATATGGCCCGCTGGCATCTTTTTTCTGCGCCTGTAACACTTTAACAATACCGCTATTTGCCGGGTCCTGGTCATAACGCTTCGGCATGGTCACCAGCATCCCTTCGGCTGCCGTACCGGCAATGTTCGACAACGACGCGTTACCTACACCTTCAGGCCCCATAAACTGTGTCTTCAGACCGTTTGCACGCGCCTGGCGCAGCATTTGCCCCATTTCCGGGTAATAACCGCCGTAATAGACAAAATCGATGTTCTCTTTTTGCAAACGGGCGATAAGCGCAGAGAAATCTTTCTCACCTGCGGTTATCCCGTCAAAGAACACAGCATTCACGCCACCGGCTTTTAAGCTTTCCTGCACTGAGCGTGCAAGGCCTTCACCGTATTGCTGCTTATCATGAATAATAGCGACACGCTGCGGTTTCACCGTATTGAGAATGTATTTGGCAGCGGTCGGCCCCTGAGAGGAGTCCAGCCCGGCGGTACGCATAATGTACTGGTAGCCGCGCTGCGTCAGTTCCGGATTGGTGGCACCAGGAGAGATCATCAAAATGCCTTCGTCTTCATAGATATCAGAAGCAGGCTGCGTTGATGAGGAGCAAAGATGACCGATAACGTACTTCACGCCATCGTTGACGATTTTATTAGCAACCGCCACGGCTTGTTTTGGATCACAGGCGTCGTCATATTCCACAGCAACCAGTTTGTCGCCCTTGATCCCGCCTTTGGCATTGATATCCGCGATCGCCTGGCGCGCGCCGTTAAACTCCATGTCACCCCACTGAGCAACCGGACCGGACATCGCACCAACGACAGCGACTTTGATATCATCCGCCATGACCGCGTGAGACATCGCAAGTGCAACTATCCCCGCGATTACTGTCTTCGCGTTCCTTTTCATACTGATAAATCCCCGTTTGTGATGTGTGTTCATACTTCTGCCTGAAGGCGCCCCTCTGCTGCCTTTTCTAAAGCCAGCGCCAGGGCTGTTTAAAACGCGCTGCGTTTTAGCCTGAAAGCAGAATTTTTCGTGTAATAATTTTGTGTTTTTCTGGTTAATAAGCATTCTGTACTTTTAATGCACAATGCTATTTTTACCAGTGTCATTAATGGTTTAGCCTGGAGTTTTGGCAAAAACAACAGCAAAACCTCTATTTTTCAGTCCATTATGCAGGAATAATATTCTGTATTAATCGGGAGATAAACAAAAAAAGTCCCGCAACCAGCATAAAATAACGGTATGAATAACGGAATAATTCACTGGTAATAAGGTTAAAATCCTGTCTCTTTTTCGATCTGCAATGTTTCAAACTCCCTGAACGGCTGCGATAAAATTATTCGCCTGCAAAATGAAAAATAAAAAACTGTCCATACTGGCGATGAGAAAATGATTACACTCACATTTATGTTTTGAGTTTTGGGCATAAAGTTTATGAAATTAACCATTATCCGGCTGGAAACCTTCACGGAGCAGGATCATATTGATTTGGCAAAAGTCTGGCCGGAATATTCTCCCGCCTCATTGCAGGTTGATGATACGCACCGTATTTATGCGGCTCGCTTTAACGAGCGCCTGTTAGCTGCCGTACGCGTCACGCTGCGCGGCGCAGAAGGGGCTCTGGACTCCTTGCGCGTGCGTGATATCACCCGCCGACGCGGCGTAGGGCAATACTTAATCGAAGAAGTCATGCGCGATAACCCCTCAGTGACCAGCTGGTGGATGGCGGATGTCGGTGTGGAAGACCGCGGCGTGATGGCCGCCTTTATGCAGGCGCTGGGTTTTACCGCGCAGAACAATGGTTGGGAAAAGCGCTAACGTTTATCGCCCAACAGAGAGTGGCTGATGCGCCTGGCCTGACTGCGAATACTCCCGCAGCCTGGGCCAGTCGCCATCACCTTGCCGCATGCAGGGCGATTATCTGCAGATTACTTCGCGTCGGTCGCGGTTCCGTTGGCATGCCATGTGAAGACGCCGAACTCAAAACCTTTCAGATCGCCTTTTTCATCCCAGGAAAGCGGCCCCATCACGGTTTCCACGCTGTGCTCTTTCAGGTAGGTGGCTATTTCAGCCGGATCGTCAGACTGGTTCAGCCCGGCAGAAAGCGACTGTAATGCTGCGTAGGTCGTCCATACAAACGCCCCGCTCGGATCCTGTTTTTTCGCTTTGATAGCGTCCACAATCGGTTTGTTTGCCGGAACCTGATCGTAGTTTTTCGGCTTGGTCACCAGCATACCTTCTGCTGATTCCCCGGCGATATTCGACAGCGAAACGTTCGCCACGCCTTCCGGCCCCATAAACTGAGTTTTCAGGCCCGCCGCGCGAGACTGACGCAGGATTTGCCCCATTTCAGGATGGTAACCGCCGTAGTAAACGAAATCGATGTTCTCTTTTTTCAGGCGCGCCACCAGCGTTGAGAAATCTTTTTCACCGGCAGTAATACCATCAAAAAAGACCACGTTGGCCCCGCCTTTTTTCAGGCCATCCTGCACCGCACGCGCCAGGCCTTCACCGTACTGCTGCTTGTCATGAATGATAGCAATGCGCTTCGGCTTCACATTATCCAGAACGTATTTTGCCGCCGTTGGCCCCTGGTCAGAGTCAAGCCCGGTGGTGCGCAGAGTGAGCTTGTAGCCACGCGCGGTCAGCTCCGGAGCGGTCGCCGCTGGCGTTATCATTAAAATGCCTTCATCTTCGTAAATATCAGACGCAGGCTGCGTTGAAGAAGAGCACAGGTGACCGATAACGTATTTGATACCGTCGTTAACCACTTTGTTGGCAACCGCAACCGCTTGTTTCGGGTCACAGGCGTCATCATATTTCACCGCAACCAGCTTGTTACCATTGACGCCGCCCTTCGCATTAATATCGGCAATCGCCTGCTCTGCACCGGTAAACTCCTGGTCACCGTACTGCGCAACGGGGCCGGACATCGCGCCGACAACAGCAACTTTAATATCTTCGGCGAATGCCACGTTGCTCATGGCTAACGCAATACAACCCGCCAGTAACGCTTTGCCCTTCATTTTCATCCTGAGTTTCCCCATTGTTATGGTGTTTGCATTTGTTGTGATGTTGTTATTTGGCACATTATTTTGATAATCATCATAAGAAAAGAATATGATGTATGCAATTATGCATGCTTACCGTGCCGGAGCAGCATACTCTGCTAAAACATACCCCATTTTTCGGAATAGTGAATAATATTTTTGCAGGTATGCGACAAGAAGATGACCGCGCCACTCATAATTCATCTGAATATTTACTGCGTCAGCGAACGGCGCAGGATAGCCAGTGCCTGGCGGAACTGATCTAATGGAATCGTTAACGGATAGAGGAAACGGATAACGTTACCGTAAACTCCGCAGCTGAGCAGCAATAGTCCCTGAGCAAGCGCCCGCTCCTGAATCTGGCGAGTAAAATCCGCATCCGGCAGCCCAGTGTGCGGATTGTTGAACTCCGCCGCGACCATGGAACCTTGCCCACGAATTTGTGCAATCCACGGGCAGTTTTCCCGGGCCTGGTGCAACATCTCGACCAGCTCTTTTCCCAGTTGATTGGCGCGCTCACACAGATTCTCTTCATCAATGATATCCAGCACCGCATGCGCCGCCGCAATGGCCAGCGGATTACCGGCGTAAGTACCGCCAAGCCCACCGGGCGCGGGAGCGTCCATAACCTCAGTACGTCCGGCCACCGCTGAGAGCGGCAGGCCGCCCGCCAGGCTTTTCGCCATGGTCATTATGTCGGGCTTGATAGCATAATATTCTGTTGAAAAGAGTTTGCCGGTGCGGGCGAACCCCGTCTGGACTTCATCGATAATCAGTAAAATGCCGTGGCTATCACATATCGCGCGCAACGCTTGCATAAAATCATCCGGCGCGATGTTAAAGCCCCCTTCACCCTGTATCGGTTCTATCAGGATGGCCGCGACCTGATCCGGTGAGATATCGGTTTTGAAAATGTGCAGAATGCTTTGCAGGGCATCCTCAGTGCTGACGCCATGCAAAGCGTTAGGGAAGCGGGCGTGATAAACAGAACCCGGGAAGGGGCCGAAACCGAGCTTGTAGGGCGCGACTTTGCCGGTCAGCGCCATTGTCATAAAGGTACGCCCATGAAAAGCGCCGCTAAAGGTGATGATGCCGGGGCGTTTCGTATACGCCCGCGCGATTTTGACCGCGTTTTCTACCGCCTCGGCGCCGGTTGAGAAGAACGCGCTTTTCACGCTACCTTCTATCGGCACCCGCTGGTTAATGCGCTCGGCCAACGCAACGTAGCTCTCATAGGGAACGATTTGGTAAGCCGTGTGGGTAAAAGCGTGTAGCTGTTTTTCAACGGCCGCCACGATTTTTGGATGCTGGTGTCCGGTATTCAGCACGGCAATCCCGGCCGAAAAATCAATCACTTCATTACCTTCGACATCCCACAGGGTGGCGTTCTGCGCTTTTTCTGCATAAAAACCACACAACACCCCGATACCGCGCGGCGTCGCCTGTAAGCGGCGCTGCTGTAATTCGTTATTCTTCACTTTGGTGGCCCCTGCGTGAATGGCTTATACAGAAATATATAGCGTATAAATACGTTATTTCTCGCAAGGGATAGGGGAAAAGACAGATTTCTTATGGCAAATAAAACAAAAAGCCGGGTAGCTTGCGCTGACCCGGCTTGTTCACTGCAAAACGCTTACGCTTCGATCGCTGCGCGCAGTTTCTTCATGGCGTTCTTTTCCAGCTGGCGCACACGTTCGGCAGAAACACCGTAACGGTCAGCCAGTTCCTGTAGCGTGGACTTGTTATCTTCGTCCAGCCAGCGAGCGCGGATGATCTGCTGGCTGCGTTCGTCCAGCCCTTGCATCGCGTCGGTCAGTTTGTTAGCAGCCTGCTCTTCCCAGTTATCATCTTCAATGCCATCGGCAAAGTTAGAGGATTTATCCTGCAGATAGAGCACCGGCGCCATCGGCTGACCGTCCTGCGCATCATCATCTGAAGACATATCAAATGTCATGTCCTGCGCCGCCATACGTGACTCCATTTCACGCACGTCTTTGCTGGTTACGCCCAATTCACGGGCAACCATTTCCACTTCATCCTGATTGAACCAGCCCAGACGCTGCTTCGTTTTACGCAGGTTAAAGAACAGCTTACGCTGTGCTTTGGTGGTAGCGACTTTTACGATACGCCAGTTGCGCAGCACATATTCATGGATCTCTGCTTTGATCCAGTGCACGGCAAAAGAGACCAGGCGTACACCCACTTCCGGGTTGAAACGGCGCACGGCTTTCATCAGGCCGATATTGCCTTCCTGGATAAGATCCGCCTGCGGCAGACCATAGCCCGAGTAGTTACGAGCAATATGAACAACAAAGCGCAGGTGAGACAGAATCAGCTTTTTAGCTGCTTCCAGATCGCCCTGGTAATGCAGCTTTTCAGCCAGCGCCCGTTCTTCATCGGCCGTTAACATCGGCCATGCGTTAGCAGCCCGGATGTAAGATTCCAGGTTACCAACGGGGGCTAGAGCTAAAGTTTGCATTTCTTTGGTCATTCATTTCCTCTCAATTCATAGCTAACTGGCGGCGGTGTGTCCCCATCAGGCAACATACATGCCAGCGTTTTATGAGCAACGAGAATAGCATTCACTGTTTTATCAGACAGTGATTTTATCCACAAGTTCCCTGCAACGCTGTGAATAAATTACGCACAAATTGTGACACAGGGATGATAAACCGGAGCAAGGAACATGAGAAGGGGTCAAACACTTTCCCTGCTACGGGAATATTTCAAGTTGCAGGGAAAGAGTATACCAGAGATTTTCTAGTCGGGAGTAAAGTGTCGTAAATGTTGCACCGTCGCCAGCCACGCCGCGACCCAGCCAATCATTGAACACACCAGCAACAGCAGCAAGCACTCATCAAAGGACAAGCCACTTAACTCAAACTGCGTACCGAAAACCTTCGCCACGTCGGTGACGGCGGATGATAAACGCATCACCAAAATTTCAGACAATATCAATGACAAAAAGGCACCGGAAAAACCCAGCAGCGCGCCGCCGTACAAAAACGGTCGCAGGATAAAACCATCCGTCGCGCCAATCAGTTTTTGCACATTGATAGTGTCACGGCGCGCGAAGATACTCAGCCGCACGCTGTTGCCAATCACCAGGAACACCGCCGCAATCATCAGCACGCCGATCATCGCCGCCACGCGCCCGACCAGCCCGGTAAGAGCTGATAAGCGTGCAAACCAGCTATCATCCATGCGCACTTCATCAATGCCCTGAATACGGGTGATGCGATCGCGCAACGTGTTTAACGACTCCGTGCCCTGAAAATCAATTTTTGGCACTACCACCGCGACCGCTGGCAACGGATTCTCTTCCAGCATATCCAGCGCCCCGCCAAAGCCGGACCAGTTACGAAACTCGCCCAGCGCTTCTTCGCGCGAGAGATAGTTGACCTTCTCGACTCCCTCTTCGGATTGCAGCTGCGCCACCACCTGCTGCGCGGCATCGTCATCCAGCGCTTTGTCGAAGTAGACCGTTATCTGCGGCGAAGGATAATACTGGGACGCCGCCTGATTGACGTTTTTGTACACTATATAGCAGACGCTCGGCAGCGTCAGGGAAATCGCAATCACCATCACCGTCAAAAAAGTGGCGAAGGGTTTGCTTTTCAGATCCTGTAAAGCGCCATGCCAGGCATAACGCACCTGCTCATTAAACACGTTTGTTTTACGTGAAGCGGCTTTTACCGGCGCTTTGCTACGGCGCGGCGCGTTACGGTTGCCATCGCCGGACGCGCCGGACGATTTGCGAAAACGGTCGAGCTTGCTGCCAAACTGGCGGATTTGGTTTACTGCGTCGCGCTTATTCACCCGTATGGCCTCCGTGCATATGCCCTTCGCTGAGCGTCAGCATGCGGTACGAACGCCGGGAGATAAGTCCCAGATCGTGCGTCGCCATCAGTACCGTGACCCCAACGCGGTTAAATTCCTCAAACAGGCGCAAAATCCCTTCGGATAGCGCCTCATCCAGGTTACCGGTCGGTTCATCCGCCAGCAGCACCGCCGGTTTATTAACCACCGCACGGGCGATGCCCACGCGCTGTTGTTCACCGCCGGAAAGCTGAATCGGAAAACTCCTCGCTTTGTCGAGCAGCCCGACCTTATCCAGCGCCGCGGATACGCGACGGCGAATATCATCACCGCTGGCCCCCGCAATGATCAGCGGGATCGCCACGTTGTCGAACACCGTCCTGTCCATCAGCAGATGGTGATCCTGAAAAATCATGCCAATCTGGCGACGCAAAAACGGCACTTCACGGTTTTTCAGCCGGGAAATGTCGTGGCCGCTAAACCAGATTTTGCCCGCGCTTGGCCGCTCGATACCGCAGATAAGCTTCAGCAGGGTACTTTTCCCCGCGCCGGAATGCCCGGTCAGAAAGGCCATCTCGCCCGGCTGCAGGTGAAAAGTCACCCCCTGCAGCGCTTGTCTCCCACCGAGATAGGCTTTGCTGACATGTTCAAAGCGAATCATTGTTAATCCTCTCGGGCAAAAAGTGCCTCTATAAAATCGCCCGCGTTAAACGGACGCAGATCCTCAATACGTTCGCCGACACCGATGTAACGGATTGGAATACCAAACTGATCCGCCACCGAGAAAATCACCCCACCTTTGGCGGTGCCATCAAGCTTGGTCAGCGTGATACCGGTTAGCCCCACCGCTTCGTGGAACAGTTTGGCCTGGCTTATCGCATTCTGCCCGGTGCTGGCGTCGATGGTCAGCATGACTTCGTGCGGGGCCGCGTCGTCCAGCTTTTTCATCACGCGGACGATTTTTTTCAACTCTTCCATCAGGTGCGCTTTGTTTTGCAGACGCCCGGCGGTATCAGCAATCAGCACATCTATATTGCGCGCTTTCGCCGCCTGGATTGCATCAAAAATCACTGAGGCGGAATCCGCGCCAGTGTGCTGAGCAATCACCGGGATATCGTTGCGCTGGCCCCAAACCTGAAGCTGCTCAACCGCCGCCGCACGGAAGGTATCTCCCGCCGCCAGCATCACCGACTTGCCCTGCTGCTCAAACTGGCGCGCCAGCTTCCCGATGGTGGTGGTTTTACCCACACCGTTCACGCCAACCATTAAAATCACAAACGGCGTCTTGCCTTCGATGCTTAACGGTTCGTCCACTTTCGCCAGAATGTCGCTCATCTCTTCTTTTAGCAGACCGTAGAGCGCTTCAGCGTCGCGCAGCTGTTTGCGGCTCGCGCTTTCCGTCAGATTCGTGATGATTTTACGCGTGGTTTCCACCCCGACGTCGGCAATCAGAAGCTGCTCTTCCAGCTCTTCGAACAAATCATCGTCGATCTTTTTACCACGGAACAAGCTGATAAATCCGGAACCGAGGTTTTCTTTGGTTTTTAGCAGGCTGCGTTTAAGACGCGCGAAGAAACCCTCTTTGGTCGGTTTCTCCTGCTCAGTAGCCGGTTCTTCCACCGGCACAACGACCACTGCTTCTTCCGCAGCTTCAGCAGCCTGCGCTTGCAGCTCGTCCTCCGTGGGCGCGGTCTCTTCTTCGGGCTGCTCTTCTGGCAGAGGCTCATCGCTGGCGATAACTTCCGCCTCGCGCAGCTCTTCCGGCAGCGGCTCGTCTTTGGCAACGACGTTCTCTTCCAGTACCTCTTCCGGCAGCGGCAGTTCTTCGCGCTCAATCGTGGCCAGCGCCGGTTCTGCCGGTTCTTCAGGCGGTGCAGGCGTTTCTTCTACCGGTTCTGCGGTTTCTTCGTGCGCCAGTTGCTCGCTGACTTCCACCACCTCTTCGGCGAATTTTTCGCTATCGGCAGGCTCAGTAACCGCAGACGCTTCAGGCGGCTGCTCGCTAACGTGCTGCTCTTCGCTTTGCGCGTCATCGGCCTTTTCTTTCTGCCCAAAGCCCAGCCAGGAAAAAAAGCCACGTTTCTTCTCATTTGCCATTGGCGACCACACTCCTCGCTGTTGATTCATGGCGCAGCCCGTTTGCGTGAGCGGGGCTGAAAACATTTGTTAATTAGTCGGATAGTCTAACACTTTCCTGAACGCGCATCACAGCCTGTGGATTAGGGTTTCACCGCAATCGTCTGCCCGCTAGAATAGCAGGCCGAAATGATGACCAAAGCGATAACCATGAAGAAACCTAACCGTGCCGCCAGCGGCCAGATACGCATCATTGGCGGGCAGTGGCGAGGCCGCAAACTGCCGGTGCCGGATAGCCCTGGCCTGCGCCCGACCACCGATCGCGTCCGCGAAACCTTATTCAACTGGCTGGCGCCGTCAATGGTTGACGCCCACTGTCTCGACTGCTTCGCCGGGAGCGGCGCGCTGGGGCTGGAAGCACTCTCCCGCTACGCGGCCAGCGCCACGTTGCTGGAAATGGAGCGCAGCGTCGCCCAGCTGTTACAGCAAAACCTGGCAACCCTAAAAGCCAGCAATGCAAAAGTGGTGAATACTAACACGCTGACCTTTTTAGCAAGCCCCGGCACGCCGCACAATATTGTGTTTATCGATCCCCCTTTTCGTAAAGGGATGCTGGAAGAGACGCTGCGCTTGCTGGAAAGTAACGGCTGGCTTGCGGATGACGCGCTAATCTATATCGAAAGCGAAGTGGAAAACGGGCCGCCGCCCGTACCCGCATACTGGCAACTGCACCGGGAAAAAGTCGCAGGCCAGGTCGCGTATCGTCTGTATCACCGCGAAGCACAAGGAGAGAAGCATGCCGTTGCTGATTAACCTGGGGCGCCTGATGATGCTGTGCGTCTGGGCGTTTTTGATTTTGAACCTTATCCAGCCCTTCCCCCGGCCGTTAAATATTTTCGTCAACGTCGCGTTGGTCTTTACGGTCTTTATGCATGCGTTGCAGGCAACGATGCTGAAAAATGCGCTGCCAAAAGACGGCCCGCAAATGAGTAAAACGGACCAGGTGCGGATTTTTTTATTTGGCGTCTTTGAGCTGCTGGTCTGGCAAAAGAAGCTGAAAGCGAAGAAATAACACGGTCAGAAAAAGCGGAATTCCAGGTATCGCGGGGAAATAGCATTGTCACCATCCTTTCCCCGCCACTACACTGAGTAGTGTGAGTTTTACGCAACACTAACAGATACAGGGAGTTAATCATGCTGTGGTCCTTTATTGCTGTCTGTTTGTCCGGTTGGCTGTATGTGGATGCCTCCTATCGGGGGCCAACCTGGCAGCGCTGGGTTTTCAAACCCGTTACCTTATTGCTCCTGCTGTTACTGGCCTGGCAAGCGCCGATGTTCGACGCCATCAGCTACCTGGTGCTGGCGGGCCTGTGCGCCTCGCTGGTCGGTGACGCGCTAACTTTATTGCCACGGCAAAAACTACTTTACGCCATCGGCGCATTTTTCCTCGCCCACCTGCTTTATACCATCTATTTCGCCAGCCAGATGTCGCTCTCCTTCTTCTGGCCGCTGCCGCTGGTGCTGCTGGTCATTGGCGCTGCGCTCATTGCGGTCATCTGGACGCGCCTTGACGATCTGCGCTGGCCTGTCTGTACGTTTGTCGCCATGACGCTGGTGATGGTGTGGCTGGCCGGTGAGCTATGGTTCTTCCGCCCAACCAGCCCGGCGCTGTCGGCCTTTGTGGGCGCAGTGTTGCTGCTTATCGGTAATATCGTCTGGCTGGGCAGCCACTACCGTAAACGTTTTAGCGCCGACAACGCGATCGCTTCCGCCTGCTATTTCGCCGGGCACTTTCTGATTGTCCGTTCATTGTATATTTAAAAGCCTTGACTCTGGAGTCGACTCCAGAGTGCATACTCCGGTTAATGAGAAAATTATCATTCGCCGGAGGATGCCATGCCGAGAGTCAGGCCAGAACCGAAACACGCGGTGCAGTTTGCGGCCGTCAAAATGCGCCCGATGTCCACCTGCTGCACAGATACCGAGTGCAAAAGCGCAGCCGCGCCTGAGGTAAACCTCGCGGGCGATCGTTACAGTTGGCTGGTTTCCGGTATGGATTGCGCGGCCTGCGCGCGTAAAGTGGAGAACGCGGTACGCCAGATAAGCGCCGTAAAACAGGTGCAGGTAGCGTTTGCTACTGAGAAATTAACCGTGGTGGCGGGCAGCGACGTGCGCCAGCAAGTAGAACGCGCGGTACAACAGGCGGGCTACCAGTTGCGTAGCGAAAACAGCGCCCCGCCGCCCGCGGCATCTCCCCTGCGTGAAAACTTACCGCTTTTGCTGCTGATTGCGTTGATGGCCCTGAGCTGGGGGCTGGAGCAGTTTAACCATCCCTTTGGCCAGAGCGCTTTTATCGTCACCACTCTGGTGGGGCTGTGGCCCATCGCGCGCCAGGCGCTGCGGTTAATCAAAAGCGGTAGCTGGTTTGCTATCGAAACATTAATGAGCGTCGCGGCTATCGGCGCACTGTTTATTGGCGCCACTGCCGAGGCGGCAATGGTGCTGCTGCTCTTTATGATTGGCGAGCGGCTCGAAGGCTGGGCCGCCAGCCGCGCGCGCCGGGGCGTCAGCGCGTTGATGGCGCTAAAACCCGACACCGCCATTCGCCTGCACAACGGCGAGCGCCAGACGGTGCCCGCCAGCGAACTGAGGCCCGGAGACACCATCGAAGTGCCTGCCGGAGGGCGGTTACCGGCTGATGGTCGCCTGACTTCCCCTTTCGCCAGCTTTGATGAAAGCGCGCTCACCGGTGAATCGCTGCCGGTAGAACACCGCCAGGGCGAGCGTGTACCCGCCGGGGCCACCAGTGTCGACAGGCTGGTCACGCTGGATGTGGTCTCGAAACCCGGCGAAAGCGCTATCGACCGTATTTTGAAACTGATTGAAGAAGCGGACGAGCGCCGCGCGCCGATCGAGCGCTTTATCGATAAATTTAGCCGAATTTATACGCCGGTGATTATGGGCGTGGCGCTGCTGGTCGCCGTCTTGCCACCGCTGTTGTTTGCCGAACCCTGGCTTGCGTGGATCTATAAAGGCCTGGCGCTGTTGCTGATTGGTTGCCCTTGCGCGCTGGTTATCTCTACGCCTGCGGCGATAACGTCCGGGCTGGCTGCGGCAGCACGACACGGCGCACTAATAAAAGGCGGTGCCGCGCTTGAGCAGCTCGGCAGCATCCGCCAGGTCGCCTTTGATAAAACCGGCACGCTGACCGTCGGCAAGCCGCAAGTGGTGGCACTCAATCCACAAAACGGCGTGAGCGAAGAGGAGCTTCTCGCCCTGGGCGCGGCGGTTGAGCAGGGTTCAACGCACCCGCTGGCGCAGGCCATCGTGCAGGAAGCAGAGCGCCGCCAGCTCAACATACCGCAAGCGCAGGGGCAGCGCGTGCTGATGGGTAAAGGTATTGAAGCACACGTTGATGGGCGTCTGGTTCGCCTGAGCGCCCCGGATAACCTGACCGACGCAGCGCTGCGTGCGCAGGTGGAGCAGCAGGAAGCCCACGGGCAGACGGTGATTGTGCTCCAGCGTGAAAACCAGCTTCTTGGCACGCTGGCTTTACAGGATACCCTGCGCGACGATGCCAAAGAGGCCATTGCCACACTGCGCACGCTCGGTGTGCAAGGGGTGATCCTCACCGGTGATAACCCGCGCGCGGCGGCGGCTATCGCTGGCGAGCTGGGGCTGGATTTCCGCGCCGGGCTGTTGCCGGAAGATAAAGTGCAGGCGGTGCGGAAAATGGCTCAGCGCGCCCCGCTGGCCATGGTAGGTGACGGTATCAACGACGCGCCAGCCATGAAAGCCGCAACGCTTGGCATTGCCATGGGCAGCGGAACGGATGTGGCGCTGGAAACCGCCGATGCCGCACTGACGCATAACCACCTGACAGGTTTAGGGCAGATGATTCGCCTGGCGCGGGCAACGCATCGCAACATCCGGCAGAACATCGCTATCGCGCTGGGTCTGAAAGGGGTGTTCCTGGTGACGACGCTACTGGGTATCACCGGTCTGTGGCTGGCGGTGCTGGCCGATACCGGCGCAACCGTGCTGGTGACAGCCAACGCGCTGCGCCTGTTAGGCCGCCGCGATCAGTGATTTTTGCGCAGCAGGTAGCGATACGGTAGCGATGCCGTTTGCCCGGCGACCAGCTCATGCTCCATAAAACGGCAAAAGCCCGGAATGTCGCGGGTCGTGGCCGGATCGTCGGCGATAATCAGTAATGTTTCGCCGACTTGCATATTGCGCACGGTTTTGCGCACCATCATCACAGGCTCCGGGCAACGCAAGCCCTGCGCATCCAGCGTGTGATCGGCGGTAGAAAACGGATCGGTCATGTCAGTCTCGCAAAATAAAAAACCGCATTAGTTTACGCCGCCTTTTTTGCGACGCAAGCAAGGTTAACGATTGCGTTAAAAATAGCCTGTTGCATCTGATGCTGTTTGCAGTATCATGCGGCGGCTCGAACTGGGTTCCCTCACCCCATTTACCAAAAAGGTCACAATATGACGCAATTTTCACATACTCAGCGTGCAAAAGCGCTGTTCTGGCTGTCGCTATTTCACCTGCTGGTGATTATCTCCAGCAACTATCTGGTGCAGCTGCCGGTCTCTATCTTTGGTTTTCACACCACCTGGGGTGCGTTCAGCTTCCCGTTTATCTTTCTGGCAACGGATTTAACCGTGCGCATTTTCGGCGCGCCGCTGGCCCGACGCATTATTTTTGCCGTGATGATCCCTGCCCTGCTGGCCTCTTATGTCATCTCTTCGCTGTTCTATATGGGTAGCTGGCAGGGGTTTGGCGCACTGGCGCACTTTAATCTGTTCGTGGCGCGAATCGCCGCCGCCAGCTTTATGGCGTATGCGCTGGGGCAAATCCTTGATGTGCATGTGTTTAACCGCCTGCGGCAAAACCGCCGCTGGTGGCTGGCACCGGCCGCCTCGACGGTCTTTGGTAACGCCAGCGATACGCTCGCCTTCTTTTTTATCGCGTTCTGGCGCAGCCCGGATGCCTTTATGGCACAGCACTGGGCGGAAATCGCGCTGGTGGATTACTGCTTTAAGGTGCTAATCAGCATTGTTTTCTTCCTGCCGATGTATGGCGTATTGCTGAACATGTTATTGAAAAAACTGGCAGACAAATCTGAAATCAACGCGTTGCAGGCGAGTTAAAGGTACGCCTTACCAGATGTGATAAGATGGAATGATGAGCCGTTATGGCTGTTTATTGAAAGGATGGAGTCAATGCGCAATCTGGTGAAATATGTCGGTATTGGCCTGCTGGTGATGGGGCTGGCGGCTTGTGATAACAGCGACAACAAAACGCCCGTGAACAGCGCGGCAGCAGAAAGCAACGCGTCCGGCCAGCCTGTTACGCTGCTTGATGGCAAGCTGAGTTTCTCCCTGCCCGCCGATATGACCGATCAGAGCGGCAAACTTGGCACGCAGAGCAACAATATGCACGTTTACTCTGACGCAACCGGTGCAAAAGCCGTGATCGTTATTGTTGGCGACAGCACTTCGGAAGATCTCGCGACGCTGGCCAAACGCCTGGAAGATCAGCAGCGCAGCCGCGACCCGCAGTTGCAGGTTGTCACCAACAAATCTATTGAGATCAAAGGCCAGACGCTGCAACAGCTCGACAGCATTATCTCCGCCAAAGGCCAGACCGCCTGGTCGACGGTCGTGCTGGGTAAAGTAGACGGTAAACTGTTGACCTTACAGGTCACGCTGCCTGCGGATAACCAGCAGCAAGCGCAAAGCGCTGCAGAGAATATCGTCAACACCCTGGTGGTGAAATAATCAGCCCGCGGCCTCCACGAGAGGCCGTTTTTTTAGCCGCCACGTCAGCAACAAGGCAATCGCCACTAGCCCCGCCGCAGCAAGATAAATCATCGATACTCCCGACCATGCCATCAACAACCCCGCCAGCGGTCCGGTGACGCCCAGCGATAAATCCATAAAGACGGTATAGGTCGCCAGCGCAGACCCCTGGTTATGTTGCGGAACCGCTTTGACCGCGCCCACGCCAAGCGCCGGAAACACCAGCGAAAAACCGGCTCCGGCGAGAAAGACGCCAAGTTTTGCCATCCACGGCTCAACCGCCAGACCCACCAGCACCAGACCCAGGGTTTCCACCACAAAGCAAAGCATCGCGACGCTCAGGCCGCCAAAACGGTTGATACCATTAGGAAAGAGTAAACGCGCGCCAACAAACGCCACGCTAAACAACGTCAGCGCAAATGCCGCGCCGTCCCAGCCTTTGGCATCGTAATAGAGCGTAATAAAGGTAGCGATCACACCAAAACCCGCAGAGCCTAGCGCCAGCGCCATGCCAAACAGCCAGACGCGCCCAAGCACCGCCCGAAACGGCAGCGGTTTGCCTTTGCTGGCCTTCACCTTCGCGCGCGGCAGCGCAAGCAGAATAGCGAACAGCGCCACGCCCATGATGGTCAGCGATAACCCTTGCAGCCCGCCATAGTGGTAACACATAACGCCAAGCGGCGCGCCCAGCGCCATCGCGCCATAGGTAGCGATGCCGTTCCACGAAATCACCCGGCCAATATGTACCGACCCCACCACCCCGACGCCCCAGAGCGTAGCGCCGGTACCGGCAAAGCTTTGGCCAATGCCTAAAATCACGCGCCCGAAGCACAGCAGCAGCAAGCTAACAATACCGGCGCTGGCCGAAAAACCTGCCAGCAGGTAACTCAGGCCGCTTAAAAACGCGCCACAAAGTCCAAAAACCACCACTTTTTTCGGCCCAAGCAGGTCGGCATAGCGCCCCGCATGGGGTCGGCTAATCAGGGTGGCGAAGTATTGTAAGCTGATGACCAGCCCCGCCCAGAAAGCGCTAAAACCCATAACATCATGGACATAGCCCGGAAGGACTGCCAACGGCAGACCAATAGTCAAATAGCTGGCAAAGTTAAAAATTACGACGGACAGAATCCGCAGATTCAGGCGCAATCCGCTTAGCGCCGGTTCGGCGGCATGTTCAGGCATGGAGTCTTACCCAGATTTTTTACAACAGTGTTTCACTATTACCACGTCGCGCGGCAGAAATCAGCATCCACTTTAAGAATCTCTCTGTCAGCCGATAACGCGCCGGAGCGCTACACTTGTACAGGAAAAAGATAAAAGGAATTCAACATGACACATCCTCAGCCCGACCAGGCGGGTTTACACATTCTTGTAAAACTGGCTGCGCTGGTGATTATTCTTGCCGGGATACACGCGGCGGCAGATATCATCGTGCAGCTCCTGCTGGCGCTCTTTTTCGCCATTGTTCTAAACCCGCTGGTCACCTGGTTTATACGTCGGGGCGTAAAACGTCCTGTTGCCATCACGATCGTTGTCATGGTGATGCTGGTCTTTCTCACCGCCTTAATTGCTCTGCTGGCAGCGTCAATGAATGACTTTTTAACGCTGCTGCCGAAATATAATCGCGAGCTTACGCGCAAATTTATCGCGCTGCAGGATACCTTGCCGTTCCTTAACCTGCATATGTCACCCGAACGCATGCTGCGCCAGATAGATTCAGATCGCATGATGACCCTCGCCACCTCGCTCATGACGCAACTTTCCAATGCGATGGCAAGCATCGTGCTGCTGGTGATGACTGTTGTGTTTATGCTTTTTGAAGTGCGCCATCTGCCGTTTAAAATGCGCTTTGCTTTACACAATCCGCAAATCCATATCGCCGGGCTGCACCGCGCGTTGAAAGGCGTTTCTCACTATCTGGCGCTAAAAACGCTGCTTAGCGTCTGGACCGGGCTGATTGTGTGGGTCGGTCTGGTGCTGCTGAATGTTCAGTTTGCGCTGATGTGGGGCGTGCTGGCTTTTTTACTCAACTATGTGCCCAATATCGGTTCCGTACTTTCCGCTATTCCGCCAATGATTCAGGCATTACTGTTTAATGGTGCCTATGAGTGCTTAATGGTCGGCGGGCTGTTTCTGGTGGTGCATATGGTCATCGGTAATATTCTTGAGCCGCGCATGATGGGCCACCGCCTGGGCATGTCAACACTGGTGGTGTTTTTATCCTTACTGATTTGGGGCTGGCTGCTTGGCCCCGTGGGTATGTTGTTATCAGTGCCCCTAACCAGCGTGTGTAAAATCTGGATGGAAACAACCCTCGGCGGCAGCAAGCTGGCGATATTGCTCGGCCCAGGACGTCCCAAAAAACGCTTACCCGGTTAGAATACCTACCAACCGGGGTAGTTTTAAATTTTTACTATTAGCGCTAGAGTAGAGAAAATAATTACGCCTGCATTTTTGCAGGCGTAATTTATATAAAAAGGCAACATTGATTAACAGGTGTAATTTAACTTAAGCATTAACCGGTTAATATAACAACTCCATAACTTTAGTGCGCAACATTTAAAAAAACAACTCATCGCCTGTTATTCATAAAATAAATAATTAGCGCACTACACTAATATTTATCCGTAATGGTTGCGCAAGACGCAGCGATAATTTACTATTCGCGCACTCAGGCAGATGATAAAAAACCGGATGACAACTCTATTCACTTTTTAAATTTTTAAAAATTATCTGAAAATCGCGATAACTCTATTGCGCTGCTGTTAATGGCAGCATTATGTATTTTTATGTACTGACAGCTTTGTGGAATTAATACAGAAAATAAGTGAGTCATCACTCTTATAATTATTTGATACGGAGTTCCTATGAAAAAGATCGTTCAGATACTAGCGGCGATTGCCGTTGCCGGAGCGCTGGCAGGTTGCGCACGCACGGCTCCTGTGCAGAATATCAATAACGCACCGGTCAGCGCAGGGCACACGCAGGCGCAGGTGCGCGCAGCCATTCTGAAAGCGGGCCAGCAGCGCAAGTGGGTGATGAACGATGCCGGTCCTGGTGTCATCAAAGGTCGCCTGAAAAGCCGCGACCACTCGGCTGAAATTCGTATCACTTACTCCGCAAACAGTTATTCCATCACCTATGAAAATAGCCAGAACCTGAAAGCAAATGGCGGCAAAATTCATAAAAATTACAATCGCTGGGTAAACAACCTGGACAAACAGATTCAGCTCAATCTGTCTGCAGGCGCTGCGCTTTAATTGTTTCCTGCCTAAAACAGGGTCGGCAACGGCCCGATAACCTCTGTGCTGTTAATAAGGTTTTGCACAACATGTATGAACAGGATCCCTTCAGCGCGCTGGAAGCGATAGCTGAAGCGCAGCGTATTGCCTTCGCTCCCATGTTATTTCAGACTGCGGTCTGTTTGCGTAAATTTGGCTTGCTGGAATTCCTCGATAAACAAGGAAAACAGGGCGCGACCCTGGAAGAGATTGTTGCAGGCAGCGAAGCAGACGAATATGCGGCCAGCGTATTACTTGACATGGCACTTAGCGGGCGAATTATTACCCACAGTGATGATAAATACTATCTGGCGAAAGTCGGGCATTTTCTGCTGCACGATCCGATGACTCGCGTGAATATGGATTTCTCCCAGGATGTTTGTTACCAGGGGCTTTATTACCTGGAAGATGCGCTAAAAGAAGGCAAACCCGCCGGGTTACGCGTTTTTGGCGACTGGCCAACGATTTACCCGGCGTTATCACAATTGCCGGAACCGGCGCGTGAGAGCTGGTTTGCTTTTGATCACTACTATTCCGATGCGGCTTTTACCGCAGCCTTACCGCATATATTCGCCAGCCAGCCGGCAAGCCTGTACGATATAGGCGGCAATACCGGCAAGTGGGCAATGACTTGCTGCAAATATGATGCAAATGTCGCGGTGACATTACTGGATTTGCCGCAACAAATTGCGCTGGCGCAGCAAAACGTTGCGGCAGCGGGTTTGTCTGCTCGCATCAACTTCCACGCGATTGATATGCTTGGCGATGCGCCTTTGCCCGACCAGGCGGATGTCTGGTGGATGAGTCAATTCCTGGATTGCTTCTCGCCGGAACAAATTGTGGGCATGTTAAGTAAAATCGCCCGCGTGATGAAACCAGGCGCCAGGCTGTGCGTAATGGAGCTGTTCTGGGACGCACAAAAATTTGATGCAGCAGCGTTCAGCTTAAACGCAACGTCGCTGTACTTTACCTGCATGGCGAATGGCAACAGCCGCTTTTACAGCGCGGAGAATTTCCTGCGCTATCTCGACATGGCCGGGTTTGAGATTGAAAAACGCCTCGATAACCTCGGGGTTGGGCATACTTTATTGATATGCCACAAAAAATAAGACAAGGCGGCGCCTGCGCCGCCATGATGCCGTGAATCGGTATCAATGGAACAACGTTTTTTCGCGGACGCGCGTTTGATGAAATTTGCTCTTAACATTACCGATTGGCAGGCCAGAGCGCCGGGCTTAAGCGACAAAGCACAGTGGCAAGCGTGGGCTCAATGCCCCGGCGCTATCGACCCATCGCTCCCCCAGGCAAAACCGAGCGCTCTGCCCATGATGACCGCGCGTCGCCTCAGTTCAGGAAGCCGCCTCGCCGTAGAGTGTGGCATCAGCCTGATGCGCCAGCACGACATCGACGCCGTGGTGTTTACCAGTCGGCACGGGGAGCTGGAGCGTAACTTCCGCATCCTGCAAGCGCTGGCAACGGGCCAGGACCTCTCGCCGACGGATTTTGCCATGTCGGTGCATAACGCTGCGGTGGGGAATCTGACTATCGCCCTGAAACAACCCGTGGTCTCGTCATCGCTTTCCGCCGGGCTGGACACCTTTCAACAAGGGCTTTGTGAAGTGCTCTGCTTCCTGCACGCGGGTTATCAACGCGTATTGATGGTGGATTTCGACGGCAATCTGCCGGACTTTTACCATCCAGGGCTGCACCCGGACATGCCCACCTGGGCCTATGCCGTCGCGCTGGTGTTTGAAGCAGGCGTTAACCTGCGCTGTGAAAGCGTCGCCGCGCCTTTCGCCGGTGAACCCGCGCTTTCGCAAAGTATGCAATTTTTACAACATTACCTGCGCCGCGATAGCACATTCACCATCGCGGGCGAGCGCCTGCAATGGCGCTGGAGCCGTGCATGAGGCAGCTCAACTGGCTATGGCGCCTGCTTATGACCGGGCTGTGCTTTGCACTGTTCGGCATTGGCGGCCTGCTGCTGTCGCTGGTGTGGTTCAACCTGCTGCTGATTGCCGTGCGTGATAACGCAAAGCGCCGCAGCCTGGCACGCCGCAGCATTGCCGCCAGTTTTCGCCTGTTTTTACGTATCGCGAAGCTGACCGGCGCGCTGGATTACCGCATCGAGGGCAGCGATATTCTGAGCAATGAGCACAGTTGTTTGGTGGTTGCCAACCATCCGACGCTTATCGATTATGTGCTGCTGGCGTCCGTCATGCCGGAAACCGACTGCCTGGTAAAAAGCGCGCTGCTGCGTAACCCCTTCGTCAGCGGCGTCATCAAAGCCGCCGATTATCTGGTGAATAGCCAGGCGGACGCCCTGCTCCCGGCCTGTGAACAACGGCTTTTACAGGGCGATACGATTTTAATTTTCCCGGAAGGTACGCGTACCCGACCCGGAGAAGAAATGACACTGCAACGCGGCGCGGCCAACATCGCCGTGCGCTGCGGCTGCGATCTGCGCGTCGTGGTTATCCACTGTAGTGAACATCTGCTGGACAAACGCAGCCGATGGTATGACGTCCCTCCCCGCAAGCCGCTGTTTACCGTTACGGTGCGCGAGCGGGTAAAAATAGACCAGTTTTATGATGCGGAATCGCAAGAACCGGCACTGGCGGCACGTCAGCTTAACCGGCATCTTCTGCATCTGTTAACACCGGGTTTGACCCCCTTTTAGGAATGAATGATGCAACAGCTTTATCTTGAACTTAAAAATCTCATCATCAACACATTGAATCTGGATGAACTGAGCGCCGACGACATCGATACCGATGTTGCGCTGTTTGGCGACGGTCTGGGGCTGGATTCAATTGACGCGCTTGAGTTAGGTCTGGCGATAAAAAATCAGTACGCCGTTGTCCTTTCCGCTGAAAGCGAAGAGATGCGCCAGCATTTCTACTCCGTTGCCACCCTGGCATCTTTTATTCAGGCACAACGCGCATAACAACGAGTTCGCTATGACCGAGAAAAACGAAATCTATCAGGAAGTGTCCGCCCTGCTTGTCAAACTGTTCGAAATCGAACCGCAGGATATCTCTCCCGCCTCCCGTCTGTATGAAGATCTGGAGCTGGACAGCATTGATGCTGTGGACATGATTGTGCATCTGCAAAAGAAAACCGGTAAGAAAATCAAGCCGGAAGAGTTCAAAGCCGTGCGCACCGTGCAGGACGTTGTTGACGCCGTTGAGCGTCTGCTGCGCGAAGAATAAACCACCGTGCGCGGTTCCCGCTTACACACCGGACTCAAAATCGCCGCAGCTCTGCTGATGCTGAGCTGGCCCTTTGTGGTCTGGTTTGGCCTGGCGCATAACAGCCTGCACTGGCTGCTTCCGCTGATGGCGCTGATGCTGCTTGCCCGTTTGCAACAATCACGGCAGGCGCTGGCGCCGATGCGTTTTGTCATGCGCGGCGTAGCTGTCGTGGGGATCGCGCTCTGCGCCGCCAGCTGGCTTTTAAACACGCATCGGCTGCTGCTCTTCTACCCGGTGGCGGTGAATGGGATCATGCTGGCGGTATTTGGCGGTTCACTGTACACCGCGATGCCGCTGGTTGAGCGCCTGGCGCGGCTGCGCGACCCGGCGTTGCCGCAAGCTGCGGTGCGTTATACCCGCCGTGTCACACAAGTCTGGTGTGGCTTTTTTGTTCTGAACGGTGCCGCCGCGCTGTTCACGGCCGTGCAGGGCGATATGCGCTTGTGGAGCGCGTGGAACGGCATGATTGCCTATCTGCTGATGGGGCTGCTGATGGCGGGTGAATGGCTGGTTCGCCAACGAGTGATCAAACGAGAAACAACATGAAGACGCTTCCTTTCGCCGCCTGGCTCAACAGCCCGCGTCCGCCACAAACCCCTGTCGCCTGGCTTGGCGAGCAGACCTGGACGCTTGGGCATTTACGCTACGATGTTGCACAGCTAATGGCTGAGCTTGAGCAGCACGACGGCGAGCGGTGGGCGCTCTGTTTTGAAAACAGCTATCTGTTTATCGTGGCGTTGCTGGCGTTGCTGCATGCAGGCAAAACACCGGTTATCCCTGGGCACTGTCGCGAGTCATTGCTGGCGGAGCAACACGCGCTGTTCGCAGGCGTGCTGAGCGATCGCCCGCTCAACTGGCCAGGGCCGCATATTGTGGTGGCAAGCGCTAACTGCGAGGCTTTCGAAGCGCAGGCTTTCCCGCCGCTGCAGGAAGAAGCGTTTATTGAGCTATTTACCTCCGGCTCCACCGGCCAGCCGCGCCGGGTAATCAAACCCATCGCCTGCCTGGAGCGCGAAGCCGCGCTGCTGAGCGCGCAGTTTGCCGGGCGGCTCGCCGGTTGCCGCGTGGTGGCTTCCGTAGTGCCGCAACATCTGTACGGCCTGACGTTTCGCATCGTCCTGCCCATGTCGCTCGGCCTGCCGCTGCACGCCGCCATGCTTTACTACGCAGAACAACTGGCGGCGCTGGGCAGTGCGCACCGTTACGCTTTTGTCAGCAGCCCGGCATTTTTAAAGCGCCTCGACCCGCAGCTTACGCCGCCGCCGATTGCACTGATCCTTTCCGCTGGCGGCACTTTGCCGTGGCAGGATGTCAAGGAAACGGCGGACTGGTGCGGCGTCTGGCCTGATGAAATCTACGGCAGCACGGAAACCGGTATCCTGGCCTGGCGTTATCGCCAGCAGGACGCTATTGCGTGGCAAACTTTCCCGGGCGTGACGATAGCGCCTGAAGGCGACGCGTTTCGCGCCTGTTCGCCGATTATCCCGCAACAAGACGGCTTATTACTGGACGATGTGCTGGTATTCCACAGCCCGAATCGTTTTGAGATTACCGGGCGACGCGGCCGCACGGTCAAAATTGAAGAGAAACGCATCTCGCTGAGCGAAATAGAAAAGCGCCTGCTGACCCTGCGCGGCATCCGCGAAGCGGCGGCGCTCCCTGTTTCCCGCGGCGGGCGTCAGGGCATAGGCGTGCTGCTGGTGCTGGACGACGAAACGCGTAAAAAGTGGCAGCACAGCGGCAGCAAAGCGATGGAGCTGGCATGGCGTCGGGCGCTTATCCCCTGGCTGGAGCCTGTCGCCATCCCGCGCTACTGGCGCATTCTCGACGAAATCCCGGTCAACAGTATGAACAAGCGTGTTTATGCGCAACTACAGGAGTTATTTCATGAAACCCCATGAAATTGCATGCCATCAGGCGCAAGCACAACACGCGGAAGTCATTATCCAGCTGGAGCCTGAGCTGTTCTGGTTTAGCGGGCACTTTGCCTGCCAGCCCCTGCTGCCGGGCGTTGCTCAGCTCGACTGGGTGATGCACTACGCCACCCTGCTGCTGGCGCCTGGCTACCGTTTTCACAGCATTGCGGCGGTCAAATTTCAGGCTCCCTTGCTGCCGGACACGGTCGTCACGCTGGTGCTCGACTGGAAAGAGGAAAAAGAGCTGCTGACGTTCAGCTATCAGCGCCATGACGGCGAACAGCGCCACACCTGTAGCAGCGGGAAGATTCGCCTATGTCGTTGAGTTTTAACCCCTGCGTGGTGATCCCTTGCTATAACCACGGCGCGATGATGGCGCAGGTCATTGCGCGCCTGCAACCGTTCGAAATGCCCTGTTTTATCGTGGATGACGGCAGCGATGCGCCGACACGCGCGGCGCTGGAAGCGCTGGCGGCAGAGCATGACAACCTCACCCTTACCCGGCTGGCGCGCAATGCGGGCAAAGGCGAGGCGGTGATCCGTGGCTTGCAGGTCGCTGCGCAGGCGGGTTTTACCCATGCGGTGCAAGTGGATGCCGACGGGCAGCACGCCATCGAAGATATTCCAAAATTGCTCGCGCTGGCAGAGCGCCACCCGCAGGCGCTTATCTCCGGCCAGCCGGTGTATGACGACACCATCCCGCGCTCGCGCCTGTATGGCCGCTGGGTCACACATATCTGGGTGTGGATTGAAACGCTCTCGTTGCAGCTCAAAGACAGCATGTGCGGCTTTCGCGTCTATCCGATTGCGCCGACGCTGCAACTCGCCAGTCGCGTCACGCTTGGCAAGCGGATGGATTTTGATACTGAAGTCATGGTGCGCCTCTACTGGCAAGGCAACACCAGCTACTTTGTTCCGACACGGGTGACTTACCCGCAGGACGGTCTGTCGCACTTTGATGCGCTGAAAGATAACCTGCGCATTTCATGTATGCACACCCGGCTCTTTTTCGGCATGCTGCCGCGGATCCCTTCGCTCCTGTTTCGCCGCAAAGGGTCGCACTGGGCGCAACAGCAAGAGGCGAAGGGCTTATGGGGCATGCGTTTTATGCTGCTGGTGTGGCGGCTGCTTGGGCGTAGCGCGTTCTCGCTGCTGCTTTGGCCAGTGGTTGCGGTCTACTGGCTCAGCGCGGGCAGTGCGCGCCGGGCGTCGAATCAGTGGCTGGCGCGCGTGCGCACAACGCTTGCGCTGCGCGGGCTTTCTGCGCCGCAAAAACTCAATAGCTACCGCCACTTTGTGCGCTTTGGCGAAGCCATGCTGGATAAAGTCGCGGGCTGGCGCGGCGAGCTGCACTTTGGCCGCGATGTCGAGTTTGCGCCGGGTGCCGAAGAGGCGATGGGGCTGCACGACGGCAAAGGCAAGCTGCTGCTGGCCTCGCATCTGGGCGATGTGGAAGCCTGCCGCGCGCTGGCACAGCTTAATGAGCGCAAAATCATCAATGCGCTGGTGTTTCATGACAACGCGCAGCGCTTTAAACAGATCATGGAAGAGATGGCGCCGGATGCCGGGGTGAACCTTCTGCCGGTCACGCAGATAGGCCCTGAGACCGCCATGCTGCTAAAAGAGAAGCTCGATCGCGGCGAGTGGGTGGCGATCGTCGGCGATCGCATCGCTGTCAATCCACAGCGCGGCGGCGACTGGCGGGTGTGCTGGAGCCATTTTATGGGGCACCCGGCACCTTTCCCGCAAGGGCCGTTTATCCTTGCGGCGGCGCTGCGCTGCCCGGTGCTGCTGATGTTTGCGCTGCGCCAGCAGGGTAAGCTGCGCCTGCATTGCGAAGCCTTTGCCGACCCGCTGCCGATGCCGCGCAACGCACGTCAGGCCGCTCTGCAAGACGCGGTGGATAACTACGCCGCGCGGCTGGAGCACTACGCGCTGCAATCCCCTCTCGACTGGTTTAACTTTTTTGATTTCTGGCGGCTGCCCGACCACGCGCCGCAGGCCACGGATAAGGAGTAACAGGTGTTAGACGATCCGCGTTTTACCGCCGAGGTGGAACTGACTGTCCCCTTTCACGACGTCGATATGATGGGCGTCGTCTGGCATGGCAACTACTTCCGCTACTTTGAAATTGCCCGCGAAGCGTTGCTCAACCAGTTCAATTATGGCTACCGGCAGATGAAAGCGTCCGGCTATGTGTGGCCGGTGGTGGACACCCGCGTAAAGTACCGCGACGTGCTGACATTTGAGCAGCGTTTTCGCGTGCGGGCGCGGCTTGAAGAGTTCGAAAACCGCCTGAAAATCGCCTACGACATTTTCGACGCCGCCAGCGGCAAGCGCACCACCACCGGCTACACCATCCAGGTGGCGGTGGAAGAAGCCAGCCGCGAAATGTGCTTTGTCAGCCCGGCCATTCTGTTTGAACGCATTGGGGTAACGCCGTGAAATACTTCTCTTTGCTGATCCTGTTATTCAGCCCGCTGGTGCATGCAATCACGCTGGACGAACTGCAACAGCGCTTTACGGAGCAGCCGGTGGTGCGCGCGGATTTTGCTCAGACCCGCACCATTAAAGACCTGCCCCAGCCGCTGCGCTCGCAGGGCAAGATGCTGATCGCCCGTGACCAGGGGCTGCTGTGGGATCAAACGGCGCCCTTCCCGATGGCGCTGATGCTCGACGATTCACGCATGGTACAGGTTATCAACGGCCAGCCGCCGCAGATAATCACCGCGCAAAATAACCCGCAGATGTTCCAGTTCAACCACCTGCTGCGCGCCCTGTTCCAGGCGGATCGCGCGGTGCTTGAGCAGAATTTCCGCATCGATTTTCAGGACAAAGGCGAAGGCCGCTGGCACCTGACGCTCACGCCTGTGACCACGCCGCTGGATAAAATCTTCGCCTCGATTGACCTGACCGGGCAGCAGTATCTCGACCATATCCAGCTCAACGATAAACAGGGCGATCTGACGGAGATCATTTTTTCTCACCACCGACTGACCCCCACGACGCTGACCGATGACGAACGCCAACGCTTTGCCGCGCACTAAGGCCGCCATCGCCTGGGGCGTCGTCTGCCTGGTGCTGCTCGGCATCCTGCTGATGTTGCTGCCAAAAGCACGCATGAACAGCAGCGTGCTGGCGATGCTGCCCTCGCAAGCGATGGGGACGTTGCCGCCTGCGCTCAACGAAGGTTTTATGCAGCGCCTTGATAAGCAACTGGTGTGGCTGGTAAGCCCTGGCAAGCAGGCCAGCCCGGAGGCCGCGCAATACTGGCTGACGCTGCTGCGCCAGTCGCAGGCGGTGGATAACCTTAAAGGCGCGATGGATGCGCAAAGCCAGCAAGCCTGGGGCGCGTTTTTCTGGCAGCACCGCAATGCGCTGCTCGATAGCGCGACCCGCGCGCGGCTGCAAAACGCAGGCGAAGCCCAGGCGCAATGGGTTCTCACCCAGCTCTACTCCGCCTTTTCCGGCGTGAGCGGTAAAGAGTTGCAAAACGATCCGCTGATGTTAATGCGCGGCGCGCAGCTGGCGATGGCGCAAAACAGCCAGCGTTTGCGCCTGATGGACGGCTGGCTGGTCAGCCAGGACGAAGCAGGTAACTACTGGTATCTGCTGCATGGCGAGCTGGCCGGTTCCTCATTTGATATGCAGCAAACGCACCAGTTTGTCACCACACTGGGAACGCTGGAGCAACAGCTTAAGGCGCGTTATCCGCAGGCAAAACTGCTGTCGCGCGGCACGGTGTTCTATAGCGATTTCGCCAGCCAGCAGGCAAAACGCGACGTTTCAACGCTTGGCATCGCCACACTTCTCGGCGTGGTCTTGCTGATTGTGGCGGTGTTCCGATCGCTGCGCCCGCTGCTGCTGTGCATGCTATCGATTGCCATCGGCGCGCTGGCAGGCACGGTGGCGACGCTGCTGGTTTTCGGCGAGCTGCATCTGATGACGCTGGTGATGAGCATGAGCATCATCGGTATCTCGGCAGATTATACGCTCTACTACCTGACCGAACGCATGGTGCACGGCGCAGAGGCCTCGCCGTGGCAAAGCCTGGCAAAAGTGCGAAACGCATTGCTCCTCGCGCTCGCCACCACCGTCGCGGCCTACTTGATAATGATGCTTGCCCCCTTCCCCGGCATTCGCCAGATGGCGCTGTTTGCCGCCGTGGGTTTGAGTGCCTCCTGCCTGACGGTGCTTTTCTGGCATCCGTGGCTGTGCCGTGGCCTGCCGGTGCGCCCGGTACCGGGTATGGTGCTGTTACTACGCTGGCTGGCCGCCTGGCGGCGTAATAAAAAGCTCTCCGTTGGCCTGCCGCTCATTCTCACGCTGGTATCGCTGGCCGGGCTGGCGGCGCTGCGCGTTGACGACGATATCAGCCAGTTGCAGGCGCTGCCACAGGATATTCTTGCCCAGGAAAAAGCGATTACCGCCCTTACCGGGCAGAGTGTCGATCAGAAGTGGTTTGTTATCTACGGCGACACACCGCAACACACGCTGGCGCGCCTGGAAGCGTTTGTGCCAACACTTAGCGAGGCGCGCGATAAAGGCCTTATCAGCGGTTTTCGTACCGTGCCCATCAACTCCCTGGCGCGCCAGCAGCAGGATTTGGCGTTGCTGAAAAACGCAGCGCCTACCGTATCGCGCGTACTGCAAAGCGCCGGGCTAAATGCTGTGTCGCCCGATCTTAGCCCCATGACCGTGACGGTGGAGGCGTGGCTGGCAAGCCCGGCGAGCGAAGGCTGGCGTTTGCTGTGGCTGACGTTACCTGATGGCCGAAGCGGCGTGCTGGCACCGGTCGATGGCGTCAAAGATAGCGCGGCGCTAAGTAAGCTCGCGCAGCCGGGCATCGCCTGGGTAGACAGAAAAAGCGCGTTTGATGAACTCTTCGCCCTCTATCGTTGGGTGCTGACCGGGCTTTTGTGCGTGGCGCTGGCGGTGATTGCCGCCGGTGCTGTGCTGCGCCTGGGCTGGAAAAAAGGTCTGGTAAGCCTTGTGCCTTCGGTGCTGTCGCTCGGCTGCGGGCTGGCGGCGCTGTCGCTAAGCGGCCATGCGCTCAACCTTTTCTCATTGCTGGCGCTGGTGCTGGTGCTGGGGATTGGCATCAACTACACGCTGTTTTTCAGTAACCCGCGCGGCACACCGCTGACCTCGATGCTTGCCATTACGCTTGCCATGGTCACCACTTTACTCACCCTGGGAATGCTGGTGTTCAGCGCGACCCAGGCAATTAGCAGTTTCGGCATTGTGCTGGTGAGCGGTATCTTTACCGCCTTCCTGCTTTCACCGCTCGCCATGCCGGGTAAAAAAGAGAGAAAACGATGATCCGTCCCTTCTGGACTGGCGTGGCGCTGGCCGCGACCCTGCTGCTCACCGGATGCAGCCATACCTCATCTTCACCCGACGGCGCTCGCCCGCAGGCCTGGCTGGCGCCCGGTACGCGTGTCACCTTGCCTGCGCCTGGCATCACACCTGCGGTGAATTCCCAGCAGTTACTGACCGGCCATTTTAATGGGCAAACCCAGTCGTTGCTGGTGCTGATGACCGCTGACGATAAAAAAATCACCCTCGCCGGGCTTTCGTCGGTAGGGATTCGTCTGTTCCTGGTGACCTATGACGAGCAGGGTATTCACACGGAGCAGTCAATCGTGGTGCCGCAACTGCCGCCAGCAAGCCAGGTGCTGGCCGACGTGATGCTAAGCCACTGGCCGATTGACCGCTGGCAGCCGCAACTGCCGAAGGGCTGGACGCTTAAAGATAAAGGCGACAAGCGCGAGCTGCGTAACGCCAGCGGCAAGCTGGTCACTGAAGTAACTTACCTGCAACGTAAAGGCAAACGCGAGCCGATAAGCATCGAGCAGCATGTCTTTAAGTACCACATCACCATTCAATATCTGGGTGACTGAGATGATCTACATTTCCGCCATCGGCATGCTTAACGCGCTGGGACGGTCGGCAGAAGAAATCGCCGCTAACCTCACGCGCGGCGTAGCGCCGGGGATGAAAACGCGCACCGGCTGGCTGCAAGGCACGCAGGAGGTCGTACTCGGCGGGGTGGAGGGCAAACTGCCGCCGATCCCGCAGTCCTTTGCCGAACACCGCAGCCGCAACAACCAACTGCTGCTGGCCGCGCTTGAGCAAATTCAGCCCGCCGTGGATGCCGCTATCGCCCGCTATGGGCGTGACCGCGTTGCGGTGGTGCTGGGCACCAGCACGTCGGGCCTCGACGAGGGCGATCTGCATGTGCAGCGCTCGCTAAACGGCGAGGAGAGTCTGGAGTGGCGCTATCCCCAGCAGGAGCTTGGCGATCCGTCGCGCTTTTTAAGCCGCTGGCTGGCGCTGGAAGGCCCGGCGTTTACCGTTTCGACCGCCTGTTCTTCCAGCGCCCGTGCCATTATCAACGGCTATCGGCTGATTGATGCAGGCCTTGCTGATGTCGCCATTGTCGGCGGCGCAGATACCCTCAGCCGTATGCCGGTGAACGGTTTTAACAGTCTGGAATCTTTTTCGCCGACGCTGTGTCAGCCGTTTGGCCGCGATCGCTGCGGTATCACTATTGGTGAAGCGGCAGGGCTGATGGTGCTGACCCGTGAGCCGCAGCCGCTGGCGCTGCTCGGTACCGGCGAGTCCAGCGATGCGTGGCATATTTCTGCGCCTCATCCGCAGGGAGAAGGCGCGGTGCGGGCTATCAATATGGCGCTGGCGCAGGCCCAACTGACGCCTGATGACGTGGGTTATATCAACCTGCACGGCACCGCAACGCCGCTCAACGATCAGATAGAGTCGATGGTGGTGAATACACTGTTTGGCGATCGAGTGCCGTGTAGCTCCACCAAGCATTTAACCGGCCACACGCTGGGCGCGGCGGGCATTACGGAAGCGGCGCTCAGCGCGCTGATTTTGTCTCATGATTTACCGCTACCGGCGCAGGATTTTAGCCGTGGGCCACTGGACGCCACGCTGCCGCCCTGCGGCCTGCTGCTCACACCGCAGCCGCTGGCGCGCCCGGTGATTTTATCCAACTCCTTCGCCTTTGGCGGGAACAACGCCAGCATTTTGCTGGGGAGAGTGTCATGAGCCGTTACCATCCGCCCGGCGAATACTTGCCTCACGATGCCCCGATGATTTTGCTCGATGAGGTGCTGGATGTCAGCGAGGAGAGCGCCCACTGCCGCGTCACTGTGAGCAAGCACGGCGTGCTGTCGCCTTTTATTGATGCCGCAGGCAATCTACCAGGCTGGTACGCGCTGGAGCTGATGGCGCAGAGCATTGGCGTGTGGTCGGGCTGGCACCGCCAGCAGCGCGGCGAAGAGAGCATCGCGCTGGGCATGGTGCTCGGCGCGCGCGAGCTGACCTGCGCGCAAGGCGCATTCCCCGCAGATGCCGTGCTGGATATTCACATCACCTTGCTGATGCAGGATGAGCGCTTTGGCAGCTTTGAGTGCGTGATCCAGCATGGCGAGGCGACGCTTGCCAGCGGGCGCGTAAATACGTTTCAGCCCGCCAAAGAAGAATTAACTTTGCTTTTTAATCAAGGATCTACCCCATGAATCGTTCCGTACTGGTCACCGGTGCCAGCAAAGGTATCGGCCGCGCTATCGCCGTGGCGCTTGCCGCAGATGGTTTCACGGTTGGCGTGCACTATCACCGTGACGAAAAAGGCGCGCAGGAGACGTTGCACGCCATTGCGCAGGCTGGCGGTAACGGTCGCCTGCTCAGCTTTGATGTGGGCAATCGTGAACAGTGCAGGGACGTGCTGGAGCAGGAAATCGAGCAGCATGGCGCGTGGTACGGCGTGGTCAGCAATGCTGGTATCGCTCGTGACGCGGCGTTTCCGGCGCTGAGCGAAGAGGACTGGGATGCGGTTATCCACACCAATCTCGACAGTTTTTATAACGTTATCCAGCCCTGCATCATGCCGATGATCAGCACCCGCCAGGGCGGGCGTATTATCACGCTCTCTTCCGTTTCCGGCGTGATGGGCAACCGTGGCCAGGTCAACTATAGCGCGGCCAAAGCCGGGATTATTGGCGCGACAAAAGCGCTGGCGATAGAGCTTGCGAAGCGCAAAATCACCGTCAACTGTATCGCGCCAGGGCTAATTGATACCGGCATGATTGAGATGGAAGAAGCGGCGCTCAAAGAGGCGATGGCGCTCATCCCAATGAAAAGGATGGGCCAGGCGGAAGAGGTCGCCGGGCTGGCGCGCTATTTGATGTCAGACATTGCGGGTTACGTCACCCGCCAGGTGATTTCTATCAACGGGGGGATGCTATGACACGTCGCGTGGTCATTACCGGCATGGGCGGCGTCACCGCCTTTGGGCAAAACTGGCAGGACGTTGCTGCGCGCCTGCTGGCGTATGAGAACGCCGTGCGCAAAATGCCGGAGTGGCAGGTTTACGACGGGCTGCACACCTTGCTTGGCGCGCCGATTGATGACTTTACGTTGCCGGAGCATTACACCCGCAAGCGCATCCGCGCGATGGGCCGCGTGTCGCTGCTCTCAACGCGTGCCAGCGAGCTGGCGCTGGAACAGGCCGGTCTGCTTGACGATCCGGTGCTGACCCACGGGCGCACCGGTATTGCTTATGGCTCCTCCACCGGCAGCACCGGGCCGGTCAGCGAGTTCGCCACCATGCTGACCGAGAAGCACACTAACAATATTACCGGTACCACCTATGTGCAGATGATGCCGCACACCACGGCGGTCAATACCGGGCTATTTTTCGGTCTGCGCGGGCGCGTGATCCCGACCTCCAGCGCCTGTACGTCCGGCAGCCAGGCGATTGGTTATGCGTGGGAAGCCATTCGCCACGGTTATCAGGACGTGATGGTTGCCGGTGGCGCAGAAGAGCTGTGCCCGTCAGAAGCCGCGGTTTTTGACACGCTGTTTGCCACCAGCCAGCGCAATGACGAGCCGAAAACGACGCCTGCGCCGTTCGATAGTCGCCGCGACGGGCTGGTGATTGGCGAAGGCGCAGGGACGCTGATTCTGGAAGAGCTGGAACATGCCAAAGCGCGCGGCGCGACCATTTACGGTGAAATCGTTGGCTTCGCCACTAACTGTGATGCGGCGCATATCACCCAACCGCAGCGCGAAACCATGCAAATTTGCATGGAGCAAGCGTTGCAGATTGCCGGGCTTAACCCGCTGGATATTGGCTATATTTCTGCGCACGGCACCGCAACCGATCGCGGGGATCTGGCAGAAAGCCAGGCAACAGCGGCGATCTTCGGTGATAATGTGCCTGTTTCATCGCTGAAAAGTTATTTTGGTCATACGCTCGGTGCCTGCGGCGCGCTGGAAGCCTGGATGAGCCTGCAAATGATGCGCGAGGGCTGGTTTGCACCTACGCTGAATTTGACCGCGCCCGACGAACAATGCGGCGCGCTGGACTATATCATGGGTGAGGCCCGCCATATTGATTGCGAGTTTTTGCAAAGCAATAACTTCGCGTTCGGCGGCATCAATACTTCTCTCATTATCAAACGTTGGGCATAGGTATGTATCGGTTGTTACTGGGCACCATTTCCTCGCTGTGTACGGGCGCGCTGCCTGCAACGCTTATGCAGCAAGCGCCGAAAGGCGCACGGCGTAACAGCTGGCTCGCCGGGCGGATGTTGCTGGCGCAAGCGTGCGATCCGCTGCCGGAAATTTGCTATGGCGAGCAGGGGAAACCGATGTTTGCCAACGATACACCGTTATGGTTCAACATTAGCCACAGCGGCGACCGCATCGCGCTGCTGCTGAGTGATGAGGGCGAAGTAGGCTGCGATATCGAGATGATTCGCCCGCGGGATAACTGGCTAACCATCGCAAATGCTGTTTTTAGCCAGGGCGAGCATCAGGAAATTGAGCAACAGCAACCGGAACAGCAGCTAACCGCGTTCTGGCGTATCTGGACGCGCAAAGAAGCGATTATCAAGCAGCGTGGCGGCAGCGCATGGCAAATTGTCAGCGTCGACAGCAGCAATACGCCGCATCTGAATATCAGCCATTACCAGCTTGATGGCCTGTGTCTATCCGTCTGTACGCCGACCGCCTTTACGCTTTCGGCCGCGGCGCTGGAAGAAAGATAACCAGCACACCGGCGGCAATCAGCAACACGCCCAGCAAGCCGCGCAGAGAAAAAGGTTCGTGCCATCCGGGAAGCCAGATGGCCGCCGCCCACACCAGAATATAACTCAGGCTCAGCAACGTGTATGCTTTACTGAGCGGCAAGCGGTGCAACGCAACATACCAGCAGGCCATCGAGGCCAGATAGCCCAGCAGCCCCAGAACCAGCAACAAGGTGCCTTTTTGCGGATACAGCACCGCAGTGAAAAAAGCGCCGTTGAGCGCCACCGGCGGCAGCGACACCATCGCCGAGCGCAGCAACAGTTGCGCGACGCTCACCAGCAGCACGCTACATAAGGCCCAGCGGATGCCGCTCATAGCGAACTCCCCAGAACAAAAATCCCGAGAATAATGAGCGCGACGCCAAGCGCATGGCGGGCGTTGACGCGCTCACGCCAGATAAAGCGCGCGGCAAGCGTTACCCAGACAAAGTTCAGGCTCAGCATTGGGTAGGCCACACCCACCGGGATGCGCTGTAACACTAAAAGCCACAGCGCCATACCGGCTCCCAGCGAAACCAGCGCCAGACCGAGCCATAAACCCAGGTGCGCGCCGCGCCGCCCGCTCACCGCCGGGCGGGTCGCTTGCTTCTGACAAAGCTGCCCGGCGCAGCTCAAAAGGCTGGCAAGGACAAGCCAGCCCCAGTTCGCCATTGCGGCCAGGTCATTCATTGAGGAAAATACTGAATTAAGACCATACGCCCCTGCACATAAATATTATCCGGTTTTGGGATAGCCAGCCGGGTAAAGTCATCCGGCTTGTTTTGGTGCAGAACCAGCGACACAATGCCCTGTTGACGCCGCTGCGCCAGCCAGTCGCTGAAGTCCGCTTCGCGCACCAGCCTCCCCTTTCCTTCCGGGTATGCCAGGCCATAAGCCAGCTCGCCGCGCGAACCAAACAGAATGATGTCCTGGCGTTTAAGCTCCCAGGCAAGACCGGCGGCAACGCCAACGCTGTCCGTCATTACATAACGGCTGGGCGCGAGGGACTCATAGACAAAATCAATCAGAAACTGCGGCTGTTTTGAATCCATGACTTTGTCCGGGATCACCGCGCCAATCATCAGCGCTATCCCCAGCGGGCAAAACGCGGCATACGCCCAGCGTTGCGTGCTTGCCTGCAAGGTCAACCAGCCCACCAGCGCCCATATTCCAAAGGCAAAGGCTGCCAGCCACACTTTATACAGCTCTATCGGCACCCACACCGGCTGCTTTAAAAAGCCCCACGGCGAGACGACGATTGCCGCTGCCACGCCAAGCAAACCCACGCCAATGTTAATGCAGGCATTGATACGCAACGCCCGCCCGCCGCGCTGCGCCAGTGCGACGCCATAACGAGCCATCAGGATGGCCAGCGGCGCGAAGCATGGCAGGATATAAGTCGGTAACTTCCCTTTGGCGATGCTAAAAAACAGCAGCGGCATGACCACCCAACCCAACAGATAAAAATCCGCTTTGATCTCTGTTTTACGCGCCAGCCAGCCGGTTTTCAACGCGCCAGGTAACAAAGCCAGCCACGGCAGGCTACCGGCCAGCAAAAATGGGAGGTAATACCAGAAAGGCGCTTTATGCTGCGCATCTGACTGTGCGAAGCGCTGAACATGTTCAACCCAGAAGAAGTAGCGCCAGAAGTCCGGCTCGCGCTGCGCAATCGCCAGCCCCCACGGCAGCACGGTCAGCGCGCAGGCGATAATCGACAGCCAGCCCCAGCAGAGGACTTCTTTCCAGCGTTTTTGCGCGATAACCCAGGGCAGCACGCCAATGACCGGCACCACCAGCGCAAGAAACCCTTTGGTCATGACGCCCAGCCCGCAGGCGATCCCCAGCAACAGATAGCCGCTACATTTCCCCCCTCGCGTGGTCGCCTGCGCCGCGCGCCAGAAACTGTACATCGCCAGCACCAGCCATAGCGTAATCATCGGGTCCAGCACCGCATAGGTGCCAATGCCGTAGACCAGAAACGCCGTCAGATAGATAACGCCAGACAGCACCGCGGTGGTTTTATCGCGCCACATTTTCCACGCCAGCCGGGCGACGAGCAGCCCCGACAGCGCCGTGGAAAGCACCGCGCCAAAGCGCACAGCAAAATTGCTCTCGCCGAATAGCCACTGGCCGACGCTGTTTATCCAGTAACCGGCGATCGGTTTTTCAAAATAGCGCAGGCCGAGAAAATGCGGCACGATCCAGTCGCCGTTGTGCAGCATTTCGCGGCTGATCTCAGCATAGCGGGTTTCATCGGGCTGCCAGAGCAAGCGATATTCCAGCGGAATGAGGTAATAGAGGGCAAACAGGGCAACCAGCCCCAGACCATAATGAATGGATTTCATAACCCGGAACTCAATAATTGTTGGCAACCGAGCCAGCCTTCACGACCAGCCACTTCTCCACGCACCACTTTTCCCGGCGGCAGCGTGCTGATATCTTCCGGCAACAGCTGGCTCAGCGGGCAAAAAACGATATCTTCCCGCGCGGCCATGCTAAGTAGCTCATCAAACCCCTCAGCCCCGATAATCCCCTCCACTTCGGCATGAATGGTATACACCGGCGTACCGCTGTCCCGGTGCATGCGGTTGAGAATAAATCGATTGAACTGTGCCGCGCCGACCCCGGTGCCGACCACCTCATCCCATGTTGGCAGCGTGACCGGGATCTGCGGTGCCGCAAACTCGCCAGGCGCAATCTGCGGGCGAAATGGCCGACTGCCGCGACAATCGCTGTTGTAGTGAAAGGCAAAAGATGACTTCGCGTTAACCACCCGTTGATCAGCACGCCAGCCTGCGACCGCAGAGCAGAGCACGGGTTTACCAATAATGGCTTCCAGCGCGTGCAGGCCCCGCGCGATCTCCGCTTCCAGCCGGGGCTGCGGCCAGGCGCCGCTCCAGCACTGCCAACCGTGGTGATCCCAGGCGTGCAGCCCCACTTCATGCTCCTGGGCCGCCTTGCGAATGACTGCCGCGTTACCCTCACCGATAAGCCTGCCAGGCCAGGCCGTGCCTGCCAGCAGGATGTCCCAGCCATAGAGCGATGCCGCGCGTGAACGCAGCATCTTCCAGAGAAATTTTGGCTTAAGCAGACGCCAGATATGCCGCCCCATGTTGTCCGGCCCTACGCTGAAAAAAAAGCTGGCCTGAATATGGTGCTTTTCCAGCAGCGCGAGCAGTCGCGGCACGCCGTCACGGGTGCCGCGAAAGGTATCCACATCAATGCGTAAGCCAACGCGCTTCATGCTGGTTTCTCGTCAGTCAGCTCCACGGTACGCAGGAAGAAATCCAGCGTTTCATCAATGGTCTGGCGCATCGCTATTTTCGGCTCCCAGTGCAACAGCCTCTTCGCATTGCGGATACTCGGTTTGCGGTGCTCCACGTCCTGATAACCTTTACCGTAATAGCTGCTGCTCTCCACTTCGCGAAAACCGGCAAAAGGTGGGAAGCGGTCGCGTAGCGGGTGCTGCTCAAAGCTTTCGAGCAGCATTTCAGCCATTGCCTTGATGCTGGCCTCGTTGTCAGGGTTACCAATGTTGATGATTTGGCCGTCGCAGCGCCCGTCCACGTTCTCAATGATGCGAAACAGCGCCTCGATACCATCGCTGATATCGGTAAAGCAGCGTTTTTGTTTCCCGCCTTCAATCAGTTTTATCGGCGACCCTTCGACCAGGTTAAGGATCAGTTGTGTGATGGCGCGCGAGCTGCCAATCCGCGCAGCGTTGAGATTATCCAGCCGTGGCCCCATCCAGTTAAACGGACGGAACAGCGTAAAGCGTAGCCCTTCCTTTTCGCCGTACGCCCAAATTACGCGGTCCAGTAACTGCTTCGATACCGAGTAGATCCAGCGCTGCTTATTGATGGGGCCAACCACCAGGTTCGAGGTGTCTTCGTCGAAGACCTTATCAGTGCACATGCCGTACACTTCTGAGGTCGAAGGGAAAATGATGCGTTTGCGATACTTGACGCAGTCGCGGATGATTTTCAGGTTCTCTTCAAAATCCAGCTCAAAAACGCGCAGCGGGTTGCGGGTGTACTCGATAGGCGTTGCGATCGCCACCAGCGGCAGCACAACGTCGCACTTCTTGACGTGGTACTCAATCCACTCGGAATGGATGCTGATATCGCCTTCAACAAAATGAAAACGCGGGCAGTCGAGGAAACGCCCGATCGCATCCGCGCTGATATCCAGGCCAAAAATCTCGTAGTTATCGTCGCGCAACAGGCGTTCGGTGAGATGGTTACCAATAAAACCGTTAACGCCCAGGATAAGTACGCGGGTGCGGCGCTTAACCGCCACGACAGGACGGCTGGTCAGCAACGCCCCGGCCACCAGCCCCAGCGATTGCGCCAGCTGCGCGCCCTGCATATAGACGCCGTTTTCCGTCTGCCCGGTAATAATTTCCAGCGCGCCATCGGCAGCCGCGACCAGAAAAGGCGCAACCGATAGCACGGTGCCAGGCCTGGCCGGAGCCACATCGTCGCGCAGACGGGACTTCCAGATAATGAATTTATGCGAACCCACGAAGCTATAAGCGCCCGGCCAGGGATCGGTCACCGCACGCACCAGATTATGCAGCGCTCGCGCCGGACGCTCCCAGTCCAGGCGCCCATCTTCCGGGGTTCGGCGACCAAAATAGCTGGCGCGTAGCTCATCCTGCTTCGCTTCGCTAAAGTTTTGCTTTTCGATGGCTGGCAACACCGCTTGCAGGAGGGTTTTTGCCGCCTCGCACAGTTTACGGTGCAGCGTCATCGCGTCGTCGTTATCATCAATAGCTATGCGTTGCTGGGCAATAATATTCCCGGCATCGGCCCGGGAAAGCATGCGGTGCAGCGTGACGCCCGTTTCGGTTTCGCCATTGACCAGCACCCAGTTTAGCGGCGCGCGGCCACGGTATGCGGGCAGCAGCGAGCCGTGCAGGTTATACGCCCCCGCTTTCGCGCAAGCCAGAATGTCGTCGCAGAGCAAATCTCTGTAATAGAAAGAGAAAATAACGTCAGGGTTCAGGGCGCGGATCCTTTCGACCCACAGAGGATGGTTGACTTCATCAGGGGCATAGACAGGAATGCTATGTTCAGCGGCGATACGCGCGACCGAGCCGAAAAAGTGGTTCTCGTTGGCGCTGTCCGGGTGGGTAAAAATTGCCGCGATGTCAAAGCCTGCGTCGAGCAACGCCTGTGTGCCGACACACCCCATGTCGTGATAAGCAAATACAACAGCTTTCATTATTCTTTTTCCTCTGATGACAGCGTGCGATCGTGGCGGACAACACGTTGAATAAAATAGCGGGGGCGAGCGCGGACATCGTTATAGATACGGCCGATATACTCACCCAAAAGCCCCATGCCAATAAACTGGGCGCCAATAAAGGTGAACAGAATGGCGAAAAGCATGAACATCCCTTCTCCGCCCCACTGCGGGCCAAACGTCAGGCGTAGCACCACCAACAGCACCGACAAAGAGAAGCCCAGCAGTGCAATCACGCTGCCGAAAACGCTGAGCAGGCGCAGCGGCGTAGTGGTCAGGCAGGTCACCAGGTCATACATCAAATTAATCAGACGCATAAAACTGTATTTTGAATCGCCATACTCGCGTACAGCATGGTGCACCGGGATCTCTATCGCTTTGCGGGCGAAGGTATTGGCGAGGATAGGAATAAACGTGCTGCGCTCATGGCAGCGCAGCATGGCGTCAACGATATGCCGACGGTAGGCGCGCAGCATGCAGCCGTAATCGCCCATCGCTTTCCCCGTGGCGCGCTGGATAAGGCGGTTAATCGTGCGCGACGCGAGTTTGCGAAACAGGCTGTCCTGGCGGTTCTGGCGCACGGTGCCGACCACGTCGTAGCCCTCTTTCGCTTTCTCGACCAGCGCCGGGATCTCCTCCGGCGGGTTTTGCAAATCTGCATCCAGCGTAATGACAAGATCGCCGCTAACATGGCTGAAACCCGCCATGATCGCCGAGTGCTGGCCGTAGTTGCGGTTGAGCATCACGGCCACGACATGGCTGCCCGGCTGTTCTGCCGCTTCGCTTAGCATCAGCGCTGAATTATCGCTGCTGCCGTCATCCACCAGCAGAATTTCATAGGCTATCCCGAGGGAGTCGCAGCTGGCCGTGGTACGGCGAAGCAGTTCGGGCAGGCTCTCTTCTTCGTTAAAAACGGGGATCACCACGGAGACTTTTTCGATGGGCGGTAAGGTGAACATATCAACCCCCGGCAAGTTGATGGAGTGCGTCAATGACGCGGGTCGTGTCGTCATGGGTCATATCCGGAAAAAGAGGGATGGAACATATGCGCTCACTGTTCCATTCCGTATTGGGTAACGAGACGGGAAAATGGTCGCGGTAGTACTTTTGCGTGTGGGCCGCACGAAAATGCAGGCCGGTGCCGATGCCTTGCGTTTTCAGCGCTTCCATCAACGCATCACGGCTAATGCCGCAACGCTTAAAATCGACACGGATAATAAACAGATGCCAGGCATGCAAATGCGGCCAGGCGGGCAGCGCCAGCGGCTGGAAAGGGGTATCCGCCAGCGCGTGCAAGTAGCGCCGGGCGATTTCACTTCGCCGTTCATTCGCCGCCGCCAGTTTGCCAAGCTGAACCAGCGCAATGGCGGCATTGATATCCGCCAGATTGTATTTAAAACCAGGAGTGATAACTTCTGCCTGCGGAGCGCGGCCATGCGTCTGCCTGTCGAACGCATCAACGCCGAGGCCGTGGAATTTCAGGCTGCGGATACGACTGGCCAGCTGTTCGTCGTCCGTCACCACCAGCCCGCCTTCGGCGCAGGTCATATTTTTGATGGCGTGAAAGGAGAAAATTGCCGTGCCCTGCCAGCCAACATGGCGGCCTTTATACAGCGTTCCGGCAGCGTGGGCTGCATCTTCAATGACCGCAAGGCCATGCTTTTCGCCAACCGCCCGGATAGCGTCGATATCCACCGGCGCGCCAGCGTAATGCACGGGTATAATCGCTCTGGTGCGGGGAGTAATCGCGGCTTCAATCGCTTCGGGTGTGACCATCAGCGTCTCTCTGTCGACGTCAATCATCACCGGTGTTGCGCCAAGCAGCACAATCATATTCAGCGTCGATACCCAGGTCATCGACGGGGTAATCACTTCATCGCCTGGGCCAATACCCAGCGCCATCAGCGTGACGTGCATGCCTGCGGTGGCGGAACTGACGGCAATGGCGTGCTGGTTGCCGGTCAAACCACAAAAAGCCTCTTCTAATGCCTGATTTTTTGGACCTGTGGTGATCCAGCCAGATAATAAAACCTGTTGAACGGCTGCAAGCTCTTCATCCCCCATTGACGGGCGAGAGAACGGTAAAAAATCACTCATCTTTTTTTCCTGACGTCATTGACGTATTAACGGACCCACAATTACGTTGCGGCTGTTGAGTAACATGGCGGATAAAAGTTAAACCGGATGATAATGAACGCATGTTTACTACAATAATCATCTGGCGCAGTCAGTTAGAAAATATTACTTATGAAATATTAGGACAACATTAAGGAAGGAGAGAAATAAAAACTCCCAAAAAAGTTTTTATCAAACAAAAGTTTAAAATTTCAGCGTTGATGCATAGATATGTCAAATGTCAAACCGATGAAATGTCTAACGCCCATATGCACAGCACACGGGCGTTATCGTTGATATTTAAACGAATTAACAACGAAGCGAGGAAATAATAATTTTCTACATCTTATGTTTAAATAACATTTACAGCAAAACAATCAAACAGCATGAATTTTTCATGAAAGATTGTCCGGAAAATTAGCCGGTAATTCACTGGCAGCACAGTTAATAACGCTTTCATTATTTGCTCCGCAATCACGCACAAACGTAATAGTGGCAAATTCATCAATCACTTCTGTTGGGTAGGCCGGGCCAGCAGCACGGTAAGATTCCATTAGCGGAATATGATCGTTCTGGAAGCAGACGGTTTTTTCCGGGTTATTGATAACCCAACGCGGGAAAAAGATGGTGCCGTGGAACAAACGATCGCCAAGATTCACAATCAGGCTGACATCGGTACCTGTCGGCTCGGTCCAGGAAATTTTATAGATACTCTCACCGACGCGGGCGATAAACACCTGCTGACCTTTCACCCAACGGTTTGCCACAATACCACTGTGGATGCGGTAATCGATTGTCGATTCATTTTTTACGTAGATCTCGTAATTCCAGCCATTATCGTAGGTATATACCAGATGTTTGCCGACGAAACCGCTCAGATCATGTTTATCAAAAGTACTCATTTTTCGTCTCCTCTGTGTTGATGAGACGATCCTACTGCTGCAAAAATGTATTTAATAACGCTATATTTACATCAAATACATTCAAAAATTAGATGAATGATGCACAAAACAACTCTCGAACAATGGACGTTACTGCAAAAGGTGGTGGAGCTGGGCAGCTTTGCCCGAGCGGCAGAAGAGACACACCGCAGCCAGTCCTCCGTGAGTTATAACCTGGCTTTATTACAGGAACGGCTGGGCGTGGCGTTGCTGCAGCCGGAAGGCAGGCGCGCCGTGCTCACGCCTGCGGGCGAGCTATTGCTTAATCAGGTAAAGCCGCTGTTGAAAGCGTTCGAATGGGTAGAGAGCCAGGCGGCAACGCTGCGTAACGGTATGCGAACAAGGCTGGATCTGGTGGTCGATAGCATCTTCCCCCGCGCCCGCTTGTTCGCCATTTTGCGGCAATTTCAGCAGTGCTATCCACAAACGCAAGTGCGCCTGACCGAAGTTCTGGAAACCGCTTCAGCCGAGCAGCCCGTTTATGCGCAGGCAGATGTGCTGGTGCTGACTCGCCGCCAGGATACGACAGGGCGCGGTGAGTGGCTGATGAATATCGACTTTGTCGCCGTCGCGCATCGCGAGCACCCTCTGTGCGCGGCAGAGCAGGTCAGCGAGACGATGCTGAGCGCATGGCCGCTTATCCGTGTTGTCGAGAGCGAAACTCAGCAAAGCCCCGGCGCGCAGGCCTCGTGGACATTTTCAACCATCGATGCCGCCATCGAAGCTGTACAGCATCAGGTCGGCTATGGCTGGCTGCCGGAGGAGCGCATTCAACCGCTGCTGGCGGCTGGCGTATTAAAAAAATTACCGCTCACGCATGGCGCACGCCGTGCCACGCCGCTGCATTTGATCGTGAAAAAAGATCTCATGCCGCTGGATGAGCAGGTCGAAATGCTGCTGGCATTGTTTAAGCGTTAGCGCCGCGCGCCTTTTAAAAATTGATTTTTAAATAAAATTTATTTTACAAACAGAACTGCGCAATAAAAATCCGAGTTTGCAGCTCCGGCCACGATAAATTCCTGGCGCCGACTAAACCATCATCCCCCGTGCCGAATGCAGCCTTGTTCCTGTACCGGGCGTATTGATCGAAAAGATCCTGTGAACACATATAACCATGCTAATGGAGTGGCTTTTGATCCAGGACAGATTATGCGTATGACGAATAACTAGAATCATCATACTTTCGCCACAGACAAGGAACCACTTGTGTCTCTTTATCGTCACGCTGGCGCTCTGCTCATGCTCTGCGCATCCTTTGCCGTTTCGGCAGTACAACACACCCTGACCACCGCCTGGCCAGTCAACGTTGGCCCGCTCAATCCGCATCTTTATACGCCGAATCAGATGTTTGCCCAAAGCATGGTTTATGAACCACTGGTGAAGTACCAGTCGGACGGCAGTGTCAAACCCTGGCTGGCTAGCAGTTGGACGCATTCAGACGATGGCAAAACCTGGATTTTCACCCTGCGCGACGATGTAAAATTTTCCAATGGTGAAATATTCAATGCGCAGGCAGCAGCGGAAAACTTCCGTGCCGTGCTGGATAACCGCCCGCGCCACGCCTGGCTGGAGCTGGCAAACCAGATAACCGATGTCAAAGCGCTCAGCGCTAATCAGCTCCAAATCACGCTTAAAAGCGCCTACTACCCTTTTTTACAAGAACTCTCCCTGCCGCGCCCGTTTCGTTTTATCGCCCCTTCACAATTTAAAAATCACCAAACAAAAGAGGGGATCAAAGCACCGATTGGCACCGGGCCGTGGGTTTTACAAACCTCGCGCCTCAACCAGTACGACATACTGGTGCGCAACGAGCACTACTGGGGAAAGAAATCGGCGCTTGATAAAGTTGTTATAAAAGTGATCCCTGACCCGACCAGCCGCGCGGTCGCGCTGGAAACCGGCGATATCGATATGCTGTATGGCAACGAAGGGCTGTTATCGCTGGATACGTTTGCCCGCTTACGCGCCGATCCCGCGTGGCATACCCAGCTTTCCGCCCCGCTGGAGACCGTCATGCTGGCGCTCAACTCAGCGCGCGCGCCCACCAGCGAGCTGGCCGTGCGCGAAGCGCTGAACTACGCGGTAGATAAAAAAGCGCTGGTCGATGGCGCGCTGTACGGCACGCAGCAGGTGGCGGATACCCTCTTCGCCCCGACGGTACCGTATGCCAACATTGGCCTGGCACCGCGCCGCTACGATCCGCAAAAAGCACAGGCTTTGCTGGACGAGGCGGGCTGGACGCTGCCTGCCGGGAAAACAATCCGTGAGAAAGCCGGGCAGCCGCTGCATATCGAACTGGCTTTTGTCGGGACCGATGCGCTGAGCAAATCGATGGCGGAAATTATTCAGGCAAATCTGCGCCAGTTGGGCGTAGATATCACCCTTATCGGCGAGGAAGAAAGCAGCATCTACGCCCGCCAGCGCGACGGTCGTTTCGGCATGATTTTCACCCGTACATGGGGCGCGCCGTACGATCCGCATGCCTTTATGAGTTCCATGCGCGTGCCTTCCCATGCGGATTACCAGGCGCAGCGCGGCCTGCCGGACAAAGCCATCATCGACAAGGAAATTGGCGAGGTGCTGACAACCCGCGATGAAAACCAGCGCCGCGCGCTCTATAAAGATCTCCTGACGCGCCTGCATAACGAAGCGGTTTATCTGCCCATCAGCTATGTCTCCATGATGGTGGTGGCAAAACCGGCGCTTGGCACGATTCCTTTTGCGCCGATTGCCCAGGAGATCCCGTTTGAGCAGATAGCAGCGGAAAACGCACAATGAGCCGCTATTTGCTAAGGCGCGTGCTGTTATTGATACCGATGATTTTTGCCGCCTCGGTGATGATTTTCCTGCTGCTGCGTCTTGGAACCGGCGATCCGGCGATGGATTATTTGCGCCTGTCGAACCTGCCGCCAACGCCACAAATGCTTGCTGCGACCCGCGCACAGCTGGGGCTTGATCAACCGCTGTTTGCGCAATACGCCCACTGGCTGTGGCGCGCTTGCCATCTGGATTTTGGCATCTCCTACGCCACTGGCCGCCCGGTGCTGGAAGATGTGCTGCATTTTCTGCCCGCCACGCTGCAACTGGCGGGCGCGGCTCTGCTGCTGATTTTATTCACTTCGGTGCCGCTCGGTATCTGGGCGGCGCGTCATCGCGACAAAATGCCGGATTTTGCCGTGCGCGCCCTGGCGTTTCTTGGCGTGTCGATGCCCAACTTCTGGCTGGCCTTTTTGCTGGTGATGCTCTTCTCGGTGCAACTGAAGTGGCTACCCGCCCTGGGTTACGGCAGCTGGCAGCATGTGATCCTCCCTGCGGTCTCTATCGCTTTTATGTCGCTTGCCATCAATGCCCGCTTGCTGCGCGCCAGTATGCTGGACGCCGCCGGGCAGCGGCACGTCACCTGGGCACGCCTGCGCGGACTGAGCGACAGGCAGACCGAGCGGCGGCATATTTTGCGCAATGCCGCGCTACCGGTTATCACCGCGATGGGGATGCATATCGGTGAACTGATTGGCGGCACGATGATTATTGAAAGCATTTTCGCCTGGCCCGGCATTGGTCGTTACGCGGTATCCGCCATTTTTAACCGGGACTATCCGGTGATTCAGTGCTTTACGCTGGTGATGGTTATCGTCTTTGTGCTGTGTAACCTGACGGTGGATGCCCTGAGCGCCGCGCTCGATCCGCGTATTCGTCATCACGAAGGAGCACGCTCATGAACAGGTTACGCGCCCTGCGCTGGCCGGTGCGCTTTGCGTTGCTGATTCTGGCGTGCCTGCTGTTTATCGCTCTGACGTGCCAGTGGTGGACGCCCTTTGATCCCACGGCGATTGATTTGTCCTCCCGCTTGCTGCCGCCAGGTAGCCAGCACTGGCTGGGCACCGATCACCTCGGGCGCGATATCTTCTCCCGGCTGATGGCCGCCACCCGCGTGTCGCTGGGGGCCGTGGTGCTCTGCCTGCTGTTGGTGCTGGCCATCGGTTTATGCGCGGGCGGTTGTGCCGGGCTGCTTGGCGGGCGAGTCGATCAGGCCATTATGCGCGTGGCCGATATTTTTATGACCTTTCCCACCTCGATCCTCTCTTTTTTTATGGTCGGCGTACTGGGCACCGGGCTGACTAATGTGATCCTCGCCATCGCCCTCTCTCACTGGGCGTGGTACGCCCGCATGGTACGCAGCCTGGTTATCTCCCTGCGCAGCCGTGAATATGTGCTGGCCGCGCGTTTAAGCGGTGCCAGTTACCTGCACCTGTTTCGCGATCACCTGGCAGGCGCGGTACTGCCTTCGCTGCTGGTGCTGGCGACGCTGGATATCGGTCATATGATGCTGCACGTGGCCGGGATGTCGTTTCTTGGCCTCGGCGTCACGGCACCAACGGCGGAATGGGGCGTGATGATCAACGATGCCAGGCAGTATATCTGGACGCAGCCGCTGCAAATGCTGTGGCCGGGACTGGCGCTGTTTATCAGCGTGATGGCGTTTAACCTCGTGGGTGATGCGCTGCGCGATCACCTCGATCCTCACCTTGAAACGGAGCATGCTCACTGATGCCACAGCAACTCAGGCTGGAAAATATTTCGCTTCATGCGCAAAAACCGCTCGTTGAGGATGTTTCGCTAACGCTGCAACGCGGCCAGGTGCTGGCGCTGGTCGGCGGCAGCGGCAGCGGTAAGTCGCTCACCTGCGCCGCCGCGCTCGGCGTGCTACCCGCCGGTGTGCGGCAAACAGCGGGACGAGTGCTGGCAGACGACAGGCCCGTCAGCCCGCAGGCGTTGCGCGGCGCGACCGTGGCGACGGTGATGCAAAACCCGCGCAGCGCCTTTAACCCGCTGCGCACCATGGCCGGACATGCGCGGGAAACCTGCCATGCGTTGGGTAAACAGGTCGATGACGCCGCGCTGGTCGCGGTGCTCCAAAGCGTGGGGCTGGACGATGCAGCGCGCGTTCTGTCGCTCTATCCGTTTGAAATGAGCGGCGGCATGTTGCAGCGCATGATGATTGCGCTGGCGCTACTTAGCGATGCACCGTTTATCGTGGCCGATGAACCCACAACAGATCTGGACGCGGTTGCCCAGGCCAGGATGCTGGATTTACTGGCAAGCATCGTGCGCGAGCGCAAGCCTGGCATGCTGCTGGTCACGCATGATATGGGCGTGGTGGCGCGGCTCGCCGATAACGTGGCGGTGATGAATAACGGGCGAATTATTGAGCGCGGCACGGTGGACGCCCTGTTCACTGCGCCACAACATCCGCTGACCCGGCAACTGATTGCCGCGCATCTGGCGCTCTATGGTATGGAGCTTATGCAATGAATCTGCTGGATGCTATTGAAGTTTCACATGCTTATCGCCGCCAGCCAGTGCTGAAAGCGGTTTCGCTTACGCTTTACAGCGGTGAAACCGTGGCCCTGCTTGGGCGCAGCGGTTGTGGCAAAAGTACGCTGGCGCGCCTGCTGGTCGGGCTTGAATCGCCGGATGACGGTGAAATCTGCTGGCAGGGCACTCCACTTAACCGGCTGAACCGCCGGGCGCGCAAAGCCTTTCGCCGCGATATCCAGATGGTGTTTCAGGACCCGGTAAGCGCGGTCAACCCGCGAAAAACCGTTGGCGAGATCCTGCGCGAACCCCTGCGCCACCTGCTTGCGCTCTCGCGCAGCGAACAACAGGCGCGTATCCTGCAACTGCTTACCGATGTGGAGCTGGACGCCTCGCTGCTTGATAAGCGCCCGTCGCAGCTGAGCGGCGGCCAGCTTCAGCGCGTCTGCCTGGCACGCGCGCTGGCGGTGGAACCCAAACTGCTGATTCTGGACGAAGCGGTCTCCAGCCTCGATCTGCTGCTCCAGGCGGGCGTGATTAACCTGCTCAAGCGCCTGCAACAACGCTCCGGCGTCGCCTGCCTGTTTATCACCCACGATTTACGCCTGGTTGAACGTTTTTGCCAGCGGGTGATGGTGATGGACCACGGCGAAATCGTCGAAACCCTTGCCGTCAGCACACCGCTTCGCTTTTGCTCTCCCGCAGGGCAAGCGCTGCAACAGGCGGTGTTACCCGCCTTTCCCCCTTCGTTACAAAGGACGATGCTATGCAACGTGTGACCATTACGCTCGATGATGACCTGCTGGATACGCTGGATACGCTGAGCGCGCGACGTGGCTATAACAACCGCTCGGAAGCCCTGCGGGATATTTTACGCAGCGCGCTGGCACAGGAGTCAGCGCAGGATAGCGAGAAGCAGGGTTACGCTGTGCTCTCCTATGTTTACGAGCATGAGAAGCGCGATCTGGCGAGCCGCATCGTGGCAACGCAGCACCATCATCATGATCTCTCCGTTGCTACCCTGCATGTGCATATGAGTCATGACGACTGCCTGGAAATTGCCGTGCTGAAAGGCAAAATGGGCGACGTGCAGCACTTCGCCGACGATGTGATTGCCCAGCGCGGAGTGCGCCACGGCCATTTACAGTGCCTTGCGACCCCCTGACAGCAACCTGAATTTCCAGCCCCGCCCTGCTGCTCAACTGCTAGCCTTACTATATTTGTTAAATCGAAGGCAACAAGGAGCAGCGATGAATATTGATCTCACGGGAAAAGTGGCGCTGGTGACGGCCTCGACCGGCGGCATTGGTCTGGCGATTGCCAAAGGGCTGGCGCAAAGCGGCGCGCAAGTCATTCTTAACGGGCGCAGCGAAGCCTCAACCCATAAAGCGAAAGAGACGCTGGCAAGCCGGGTGCCAGGCGCGCGTCTGCATACTGCTATAGCGGATCTCAGCAGTGCATCGGGCGTTGATGCGCTGCTCAGTTATGCAGCCGATGTCGATATCCTGGTCAACAATGCGGGGATCTACGGCCCGCAGGATTTTTACGCAACCGATGATGAAACCTGGGAAAAATACTGGCAAACCAATGTGATGTCGGGCGTGCGCCTGGCGCGAGCCTTGCTGCCGGGCATGGTGAAAAAAGGTTGGGGACGCGTGGTTTTTATCTCTTCAGAGTCGGCGCTTAACATCCCGGCGGACATGATCCACTACGGCGTCACCAAAACGGCACAACTGTCGTTAGCACGCGGTCTGGCGAAATTCGTTGCCGGTAGCGGCGTGACCGTCAACAGCGTACTGCCTGGCCCAACGTTGTCGGACGGGTTTGCCGCGATGATGAAAGATGAGATGGAAAAAACGGGCAAGTCTCTGGAAACACTCGGCAAAGAGTTCGTGATGGCAAACCGCCCGAGTTCGGTTATCCAGCGCGCAGCCACGGTAGAAGAGGTGGCGAATATGGTGGTCTACGTCTGCTCAACCCAGGCGTCAGCGACCTCTGGCGCATCGTTGCGCGTTGACGGTGGTGTGGTCGACGACATTGTTTGATCCTTTGCTGCCCTCCTGACGGGCAGCGCCCTTTCCAGTAAAAGGAGACGTTATGCGACGCCCCTTCGGACGTTATTTGCTGCTTTCCTTGCTTTTTTCCGCCGCCGCCCAGGCCGCAGAATATGGTGAACAGCTACAAGGTTTTGACTACCCCTGGCCGGTAAAACATTTTGATTTTCAGTCACAAAAGCAATCTCTCAGTATGGGTTATATGGATATCAAACCTGATAAACCAAACGGGAGAACCGCCGTGCTGATGCACGGCAAAAACTTTTGTGCCGCAACCTGGCAGAGCACTATCACTGCCCTGCACGATGCCGGTTACCGCGTTATCGCCCCTGATCAAATCGGCTTTTGTACCTCCAGCAAACCTGCATACTATCAGTACAGTTTCCAGCAACTTGCACACAACACACATCAGCTGCTTTCGCAACTCGGCATCGATAAGGCGGTAATTATTGGCCATTCGACCGGCGGCATGCTGGCGACGCGTTATGCGCTGATGTACCCGCAGCAAACCGAAAAACTGGTGATGGTGAACCCTATCGGGCTGGAAGACTGGAAAGCGAAAGGCGTGCCCTGGCGCAGCGTGGATGAGTGGTATCAGCGGGAGCTGAAAACCAGCGCCGAAAGCATCAAAGCCTACGAGCAGAAAACCTATTACATGGATGAATGGAAACCTGAGTACGATAAGTGGGTCGATATGCTCGCGGGGCTAAATAATGGGCCAGGCAAGGAGAAAGTGGCGTGGAACTCGGCGCTGATTTACGACATGATCGCCACCCAGCCCGTCTATTACGAATTCAAAGACCTGCGCGTTCCCACCACGCTTTTTATCGGTACGGGTGATACCACCGCCCCCGGCAGCGACAGCGCACCGCCGGAGGTGAAAAAAGCCGTGGGTAACTACCATGTGCTGGGTAAAGAAGCGGCGAAGCTTATCCCCGGTGCGCGGCTGGTGGAGTTTGAAGAGATGGGCCACGCGCCGCAAATGCAGGAACCGGCGAAATTCCACAAAGCATTGCTGGACTCCCTCGCGCAGTAACACTACTTGCTAGCGAATTCGCATGCCTGCTTTTTCATCAAAGTGTAAGGGTGAAGAAGCGGGCAACGGCGCGTCGCCCTCGCCGATGGTTTTGCCATACTTCCAGTCCGGCGGGCAGATAGCGATATAGCGTGCATAGCCGCCAGTTCCGCCGCCGAATTTCGCATAGCCGATGGCGACCAGCGCGCCTTTTTCCGGCACTTGATCGAGGTTGGCAACGCCTTCGGCTTGGGCATAGCCGTGATGCATCAGCCAGTGCTCGCCTTCAAGGTTTGGCGTGGAGTCAGTGTCCAGCGGTTCGTGACCATGAAACAGGATATGTCGCTGCTCATGAAGAAACTGCAAGGCGGCTAAACTGACGCCGGGAAAACGCTTCGCTTGCGCAATGGCCGGATCGGGCCATTTTTTTGACCAGTCCGAGCGCACAAACACCACCGCACCTTCCGGGATGCGCCCGTTTTTCGCTTCCCAGGCCTCGATATCACTCACTTGCAAATGATAGTTGTCATTGCTTTTAAGCTGCTCGACGATAGAAATGACCACCAGCGGGCGCACCGCATAAGTCGCCGGGATCTCATCAATTGCCGGGTATTCCGGTGCCCAGTGCGCGGGGGGATCAAGCTGAGTGCCTAACTGATCGGTGGAGAGAAAATATTGCGTCACCTCGAAACCGTGCGTTTCCCAGCGAAAGGTTTCGCCTTTTTTCGCCAGGCCCGGTATCTCTTTGCCCGCCACACCCTGGGCGAAGCGGGAATCAGTAAACCCTGGCCACACCGGGATGTGAGGCGTAATGGTGTGGGTAAGATCAACGTAGCGCGCTTTTTTCAACGCCTGATCGTACACGTCCCAAAGCCCGTTCTCGCCAGACCAGGCGTGACCGATTGACAGCCCAAAGAGTAACAGGCTGGCTACTGCTTTTAGCGCGCTTTTCATAACAAGCTCCTCAACGTGAGTCATGGAAGGTGTACGTGATGCCTGGCGGCAATCTGAAACGCGCCGCCAGGCTTTTTACTTTTTCACCCGATAAGCGATTTCGTCAGCACCTCGAAGTGCAAATCTGGCCTGGTGGGTGTGCCAAAGCGCGTATCCTCTGCCGGAAACGGTTCCGTTTCACCCGTCCGGCGATAGCCACGACGCAGATACCACGCGACCAGCGTGTCGCGTGCCTGAAGCACAGTCATCAGGACAGATTTCCCGCCGCGCGCACGGCACCACTGCTCGGCTGCCTCCAGCAAGCGCCGCCCATATTGCGCATTCTGCACCGATGGCGAAATTGCCAGCGACCCCAGATACCACACGTCGCCTTCCAGAGGTTCAAGCCAGACGCAGCCATCAATACCTGCATAGGTTTTCCACACCAGCAACGTCGCGTGGGGTTTATCGGCCAGCTCCTGGCGAAGCGTTTGTTCACTGATGCGGTCGCCCTCAAGCAGACCCGCTTCAGTCGTCCAGCCAGCCTCCTCGCCGCGACTGCGGTAGGCCCGGTTTAGCAACGCGACCACGCCTGCCAGTTCATCATCCCCCGCTGGTTGCAATTCAAGGCTGGTGTAGCGTGCGCCACGGGTGTAAAGCGGTCGCTTTGCGAGCCGCTTTTCAAGCTCGGCGATTTGCTCAACGAAGCTACCGGACAAATCTGCCGTCAGCTCGCGTACCACGTTGTCCAGCAGCGGCCATGCCAGCTGTTTTCCCTGCATGATCGCCGCTTTTCCCGCTTCAGTCAGGTCGATTAGCGACTTTCGCCGATCCTCGCCTTCGCTGCGCCGACTCACCAACCCGGCCCGGACCAGCCGGTTGATGCTGCCTGTCATTGCGGGCTGGCTCACGCGCGTGCAGCGTGCCAGCTCGCTAACGGTCAGGCCTGGCTCCTTGTCCAGTAACAGTAACAACGGGTAAAGCCCGGCCGGAACCCGAATCCCGGTATTTTCGACCAGCACACTGGCCTCTGCCTGCATCTGTTCAGCAAGCCGTTTCAAGCGGCTGCCGAGAAAGGTGTAGGGCATATCAGAGAGAATATCCATTAGTCACCTTGAGAAATATATAAGACGTTATGCATAACATTTTATATACTCAGGGCGCTCAAAAAAGCAACAGCAAAGCGAAAAGGCAGAAAATCCTCAGGGCCAGTTGGGATAAAAATGCGCCATCAGGATCATAAACAGCGGTGTCGTTAGCGTAGAAAACAGGGTGGATAGCAGCATGCTGGTGGCCGTCGCGCCCTGTAATACCTGAAATTTTTGCGCCATCAAATAAACATTGATGCCGACTGCCATCGACCCCAGCAGAACCACTACCTGGCTCTCTTCGCGCGGCAGATGGAGCAAAAAAGCCGCCAGCCAGATAAGCGCAGGCATCAGCGCCAGTTTCAGCAGGCAGATAGTGAGGCTTTCTGGCAAGCCTTTGCGGATCTGGTAGCGTGACAAACTCATGCCGAGCGTGATGAGCGTGAGCGGCGCGGCAACCTGCGCGACCATATTCACCGGGCTTGCGAGGAACTGCGGTAGCGGTCGGTGTAGCAGTAAGCTCCAGAGAAAGCCGCTAAAGATACCGATAATGATTGGGTTGCGCAGTACGCTGACCAGCGTCTTTGCAATACTGCGCAGAGAAAAGCTGCCGTTTTGCGCCCATTCAACCGATACCGTCACCAGCGTCCATAAAATCAGGCTATTGAAGACCAGGACCAGCGCTACCGAGGCGAGGCTCGACGGGCCAAGCAGAATGACAGCCACAGGGATGCCGAGCATCACGTTATTTGAGAAAATCCCCGCCAGGCCGAACACCGAACCAGAGATGGCGTCCAGGCGAAACACCCCTTTTGCCAGCACGCGCCCAATCACATAGATAACCAAACAGCTGCCGAAGTAAGCAATTAGCAGGCGCATATCTACCGGCGGACTTTCGTAGAACTTACTCATCACATTGAACAACATGCAGGGGATCGCGACGTTAAAACAGAAGCGGTTTAGCCCCTCGTTGACCGAGTCCGGCCAGCGGGCGAAACGCCCGAGTGCATACCCCAACGCAATCAAGATAAAAAGCGGCGCAGAGAGCAGAAATTGCTGCGCGAGTTGTGCAAAAAAGCCAGCGGTAGCCATCCCCACCCCGTGAAGTTTGATTTTGTTATTGTTTTCGCAGTATAGGGGAAGCGAGGCCAGGCGTCAGCGCCCCGCCGCTGTTTTGTGAAAATGCACGAGAGGGATAGTTATCAAATGTGTCAGTGCCTCTTTTGCAACCTTAACGTAAATCATTTTAGCCACACTAACTCTTTATTATCAAACAATTAACATTAACACCATAAAACTTATAAATTTTATTTATGTTTTACAGCCCGCACCCCCTAAAGGCACGCCCTCACAACGCCGATAACGCTTAAGTCGGTAGAGAATATTTATCCGTGGTGAATTCAGTATTTTGTCGTTTTTCAATGGATTGCAAACGTGACGTGCTGCAAGAGATCCCCTCTGAGACAAAACCCCTTTCTGGTTTGACTGAACAAAGATTCAGTAGCCATGTTCACTTTTTGGATGAATAGCAAATGCAAAAACCTGCGTTTCGTAAAAAAGCGCTGCTGTTAGCGATGGCCGCTGCGCAACTGATGCTGGCACAACAGGCACTGGCAGCGGAAAGTAATGTCGTGGACAGCAACCAAAGCACCCGCGTTGAAGTCCTTGATGCGCACTCCACCTTTGACGTACTGCCCAATATCCTGGTCAGAGTGATTGGCCCAGAAGGCGGCAGCCTGTACGTGGGTAGCGATATCGGCACCTTTACCAACGCCGGGCAAATCACCGCGGCAAGCGGCCCGGGCGCGACGCCGTTGATAGCATTAAATGTCGCGGGGCATATCACAACGCTTGCCAACAAAAACTATATTTCCGCCGATGGCGTCACTAACTCCTTTGGCGTGCTGAATAGCGGCACGGTCGATACGCTGCTGAACAACGGGACCATTACCGCTGAAACCGGCATCAAAAACAGCGGTCGGTTGGGCGCACTGATAAACAACGGCGAAATTTACGGCAGCCTGTTCGCCTTTAACAATACGGCAGGTGCATCAAGCCCGTATCTGAATGATCTCAATAACAGCGGCACTATCGGCAGCAACACGGGCATTGCTATCAGTAGCAATGCGCCAATCTACATGGTGAATAACTCAGGGAATATCACCGGACGTGTCGCGGCCATTGTCAGCACGCAATCCATTAACTACATCAATAATACCGGCGCGATTTATGGCGACATTCACTACACCAACGCGTACACCATGACGCTGAATGGCGATCCGCGCGGCGTCGCCTGGGAAGGTCTGTTCTCCGGCTTTGGTAATGCGATTGGCTCCATCTATAGCCCCAATGCCGACCTGCTGCTCGGCTCGGGTCGTATTGGTATGAATGATAATATCGATGTCGGCGGTCACACCGTCATCAACCAGGCCGCATCGCTGCGGGTCTGGCAACCGATTAAAATCACCGGTAATTACGAGCAGAAAGAAGACGCAACGCTTGAAATCGGCGTCAACGGTAACCCATTGGCCGAGGGCTTAACCAGCGATACGGGCTATGGCCGGTTGACGGTTTCCGGTAGCGCAAACGTGGCTGCCGGTTCCACTGTCCTGTTGTCGAGAAATGATGCGCCGTACCCGTTTGCGTCCGGCCAGCGTTATCTGGTGATTGTCGCCAACGAGAGCGGCACGGAATACAACACCGCAAACTTACGTTACGGTGTGGAAAACTATAACGGCACGGCAAAAGGCGTAACCGTGGTCGATTCAACAAACGGCACGCGCGGCCTGGCCATTATCCTCGGCGATAATGCACCGACCCTTCCGCCGGAGACAACGACGCCCACAACGCCTACAACGCCTACGACACCGCCGGATACCACTCAGCCGACGAACCCGGAAATTCCGCCGGTGGTGACAGTCCCGACCACCCCAACGCCGCCAGTCGTCACGACGCCGCGCCCGGGCCAGGGGTTTGCCACCACGCAAAACGCCGTCTCCTCGCTGAAAGGGTTATCCGCCTACAGCGGTTACGCCGATGGCTTACTGAATCTCTTCAACGCCTCGATGGCTATCGGTAGCCGCGAAGAAGCGAACAAAGCGGGCGAGCAGCTCTCGCCGGTGCAAAACAGCGCCGCCAGCAGCACCGCCTCCGCCGCCTCGCTGGACGCGCTGGCCGTTGTCAGCAACCATATCGACAGCGTTCGCCTTGCGCGCAACAGCAGCGTACAGCGCGGTATTGCGACCGGTGACGCTCCGCTGGAATGGGCGGTCTGGGGTCAGCCGTTCTATGGCAGCGTGCGCCAGGGGATGGTCGATAACGTCAGCGGCTACAGCGCGCATTACGGCGGGCTGGTGCTGGGCGCCGATCGTCAGGTGGCGGAAAACTGGCGCGCCGGTGGTGCGCTGAGCTACAGCCACTCTTCCGTGCGCGGAAGCGATAACCTGACCGGTAACCATACAGATGTGGATGCATGGGGCGGTATCGCTTATGCCAGCTGGACCGGCAGCCCGTGGTACGTCAACCTCTCCGCCAGCCTGACGCGCCAGCAATATGAAAGCCAACGCGCGATTGCTTTTGATGGCTTCTCCGGCCAGGCAAACGGTAAATTCAACGGCGTGCAGATGATGACCAAAGGTGAAGTCGGTTACCCCATCCTGTTTGGCGAAGGTACGACGCTGACGCCGCTGGCGGCGATGAGCTATAGCGACCTGCATCAGGAAGCGTACAAAGAGCAGAGCAATAGCGGCGCAGCGCTGGATGTGGACAGCAGCCACAGTCAGTCCGTACGCCACAGCCTGGGCGCTAAGCTTGAGCACAGCTGGCAAACCCCGGCGGGCGACCTGGTGCCGTTCGTCCAGGCCATGTGGACGCATGAATATGACCGCAGCCGCACCGCCAACAGCGCAAGCTATATTGCTGATACGCTGGGCGAAACCCGCTTTACCAGCTTTGGCGCAACGCCAACGGCGGATACGGCGGATATCAGCACGGGTGTCACGCTGGTACAGGACGATGACCTGAGCGTCAGCGCGCGCTACGACATCTCTACGGCTCCGCACTTTGATGCCCAGACCGTCAGCCTGCGTCTGCGCAAACTGTTCTGATCCTCATCAGGGGCTGCCTGGCGGCCCCTGTTTTAGCCACAACGGTAGAGGTTATGCCCCAGTTGATGGGCAATGGATGCCACCAGTTTCTGCCCGCGCACGCTGTTACCGGCTGCGTCCAGCGGCGGTGAAAACGCCGCAATCCCCATCACGCCAGGCACCACGGCAACAATACCGCCCCCGACACCGCTTTTCGCGGGCAGCCCCACGGTGTAAGCCCAATCGCCAGAGCTGCCGTACATCCCTTCCATGGTCATTTCTGCGAGGATAAAAGGCGTATTGGCCGCACTCAGCACCTGCTCTTTGGTTCTCGGGTTAACGCCCGCCGCCGCAAGCGTTGCGCCAAGCGTCGCCAGCTCCACGGTATTCACAAGTGTTGAGCACTGGCGGGTGTAAACCTCGCAGGCTTCCATCGCATCGCAGTACAGTGTACCGGCTGAATAGAGCAGCCAGGCGATAGCGCGGTTGTGGAAATTGGTGGTTTGCTCAGAGCGATTGACTTCATCAGACAGCGTGACGGCAGCTCCCGCAAGGCGCTGCTGCATGTTGAGAATGCGCGCCCAGCGATGTTCACTATCGCGGGCGTTTATCAGGCTGACCGCCGACATCGCCCCGGCATTGACCAGCGGCGAAAGCGGTTTGCCCTGATGCAGTTCGAGCGCAATCACCGAGTTAAACGGCAGCCCCGTCGGGTCGGCGCCTATCTTCTCCTGCACGTCGTTCGCGCCCACATCTTCCAGCGCGAGCGCCAGCGTGCAGACCTTTGAAATGGACTCCAGCGCGAAGCGGTAATCCGCATCACCCGTTGAAAAGACCTCACCGTCAACGGTCACAATCGCGACGGCGCAAAGATGGGCTGGCACCTGCGCCAGGTAAGGTATGTAGCTGGCGTTTTCTCCGCCTTTAAGCGTTGCGTATTGCGCCCAGGCATGCAACATCGCCTGCTGGTAATCCGTGGGTGTGTGGAACGTTCTTTCCCTTTCCATAAGCTTTCCATAGCCAGTATTGGTGATTAAAATTTAGCCAGGAGTCGGGAGGGTGGCAAATTTTACTGTGCTGTCGCACGGCAAAGGGAAAGCGTTTATTCCGCCAGTGCCTGCGCGCATGCCCAGGCACTTGACCACGCCCACTGGAAGTTATAGCCGCCCAGCCAGCCGGTGACATCCATCACCTCACCAATAAAATAGAGGCCCGGTACATCACGCGCTTCCATAGTTCGTGACGACAACGCGTGCGTATCGACTCCGCCCAGCGTGACCTCCGCCGTGCGATAGCCTTCGGTACCGTTTGGCTGAACACGCCAGCGGGTCAGCGCAGCCACCAGATTCTCTTGTTCGCGGCTGTTTAGCTGTTTTAGCGTGACATCAGGGATTTGCCCAAGCTGTTGCAGACACTCCACCAGGCGCTTTGGCAGGTGCATAGCGAGCGTATTTTTCAGGCTCTGATTAGGGTGCGCCTCGCGCTGCTGATTGAGGAAGCTGACCGGATCGCACTCCGGCAGCAAGTTAATGCTGACAAATTCCCCCGACTGCCAGTAGCTGGAAATTTGCAGAATCGCCGGCCCCGATAACCCGCGATGGGTAAAAAGCAAGTTTTCGCGAAAAACTGTGCCATTTTCGGCGGTAATGACAGCGGGCACCGACACGCCGGAAAGTGCCTGCATCTGCTCCAGTAACGGTTTGTGCAACGTAAAAGGCACCAGGCCTGCGCGCGTAGGCAGGACGTTCAGCCCAAACTGCTCGGCAATTTTATAGCCAAACGGCGAAGCGCCCAGTCCTGGCATCGACAAACCGCCGCTGGCAATCACCAGCTTTGCGGCCTGCACATGCTCGCCATTCAGTTGCAGCGCATAGCCTTGCGCATTGCGTTCCACGCTCAGCACTTCACTGCGCAGGCGTAAGGTGACCCCGCCTTTGTTGCACTCCGCCACCAGCATATCAACGATTTGCTGCGCCGAATCATCGCAGAAGAGCTGGCCGAGTGTTTTTTCATGCCAGGCGATGCCGTATTTATTCACCAGATCGATAAAGTCCCACTGGGTGTAACGCGCCAGCGCAGATTTGCAAAAATGCGGGTTCTGACTTAAATACGCGGCGGGTTCGACATAAAGGTTAGTAAAGTTACAGCGCCCCCCGCCCGACATCAGGATTTTCCGGCCTGGTTTTTTGCCGTTATCCAAAAGCAGAACACGACAACCCGCCTGGCCTGCCTGCGCCGCACAGAACATGCCCGCCGCACCAGCGCCGATAACGATGACATCAAACCTTTCCACGCCCGCCCCTCATTTTAAAAACGTGCGGATTGTAAAGATTTCGCGCGGGTCACACCAGAACAAATGAATAATGAAAAATTATCAGACTGAAAAATACAAATTTATCCTATAGTTACAGTAAAAAGTAAGAAAGTATCTCAAAAAAAACACATATTTCACTTTGCCCGTACCTACAATGTCCCTGATAATGCGCCGCGTTCATGTCCTCAAGATGGCGTAACGACCTATGTTACATTTGTTTGCCGGCCTGGATTTGCATACCGGGCTATTACTCTTGCTTGCTCTGGTTTTTGTTCTGTTTTACGAAGCGATTAACGGCTTCCACGACACGGCAAATGCAGTGGCAACTGTAATCTATACACGCGCTATGCGCTCTCAGCTGGCGGTGGTGATGGCAGCAGTGTTTAACTTCTTCGGCGTTTTGCTGGGTGGGTTAAGCGTTGCGTATGCGATTGTGCATATGCTGCCAACCGATCTGTTGCTGAATGTCAGCTCTGCGCACGGCCTGGCTATGGTCTTTTCCATGCTGCTGGCTGCTATTATCTGGAACCTCGGAACCTGGTATTTCGGGCTGCCGGCTTCCAGTTCTCATACCCTGATTGGCGCGATTATCGGTATTGGTTTAACCAATGCTCTGATGACCGGCGATTCGGTGGTTGATGCATTAAACATCCCTAAAGTGCTGAATATTTTCGGCTCGCTGATCGTCTCGCCGATTGTTGGCCTGGTGTTCGCGGGCGGGCTGGTGTTTTTACTGCGTCGCTACTGGAGCGGCACAAAAAAACGCGCCCGTATCCATATGACCCCTGCTGAACGCGAGAAGATCGATGGCAAGAAAAAGCCGCCGTTCTGGACGCGTATCGCACTGATCCTCTCAGCTATCGGCGTGAGCTTCTCGCATGGCGCGAACGATGGCCAGAAAGGTATCGGCCTGATTATGCTGGTGTTGATTGGCGTGGCGCCCGCAGGTTTTGTGGTAAATATGAACGCTTCCGGTTACGACATCACCCGCACACGCGATGCGGTTAATAATGTGGAAACGTACTTCCAGCAACATCCGGCGCTGCTTAAAAAAGCAACAGGTATCGATCCGCTGATCCCGACGCCGGAAGAAGCCAGCACGCAGCCAGGCGAGTTCCATTGCCATCCGGGGCGCGCCATCGTTGCGCTGGAGCGCGCGAAGCAGATGCTGACCGGCGTTGAAAACTACGACAGCTTGCCGGTGGAGCAGCGTAGCCAGCTGCGCCGTATTATGCTTTGCATCTCTGATATTACCGATCAGGTGACGAAGCTTCCGGATGTCAGCCCTGACGATCAGCGTCTGTTGAAGAAGCTGAAAGGCGATATGCTCAGCACCATTGAATATGCGCCGGTCTGGATAATCATGGCGGTAGCGCTGGCGCTGGGCCTGGGTACGATGGTTGGCTGGCGTCGTGTTGCCACCACTATCGGCGAGAAAATCGGTAAAAAAGGCATGACTTACGCGCAGGGAATGTCTGCGCAGATGACCGCCGCAGTCTCCATCGGTCTGGCAAGTTATACCGGGATGCCGGTTTCCACCACGCACGTGCTCTCGTCCTCCGTGGCGGGCACGATGATTGTTGACGGTGGCGGCCTGCAACGCAAAACCGTGACCAGCATCCTGATGGCCTGGGTCTTTACCCTGCCAGCGGCGATTCTGCTCTCCGGCGGTTTGTACTGGATTGCGCTGCACCTGATTTAACAGGCGCTATGCACAAAAAAAACGGGTCAGGAAACTGGCCCGTTTTTTTATGCCGCAACTCAGTGCCAAATCATCAGAGCAATTAAACTTACCACCACCAAACCGCACAACGCGCTGGTCAAAATAAACTGGCGGCGCACGCGCTCGCAGCGGCGAATAAATTCATCGTCATGATGATCCCGGTAACGCTGTGCATAGATATACCAGACCAGCCGCATCTGTTTACCCGGCTGCCCATGCGCGGTAAAGAAGCCGCCGCCATCGACATATTGGTAAAGCAAGGGATCGCAACCACGAAGTACCACTAATAGCGCGCGCAGCGATGAGTAGTAACGCGCCATATTCACCACACAAACCACACACAAAGCCCAGAAGAGCGCAACGGTACTGACCATCATATCCCCCTCCTGCGCGACCCGCCCACGAGCTCCACCCCGGGACTACCGCACCTGGATATTCCACCGAATCAGTCAATTAAGGAATGTAACCAATAAGCCGGACGGCGTGGGGTATAACCCGTTTTCCGTACGGTTTCTTAATAGTGTAGGAGATTTGTCTATTTTTTTGCCATACCTCTGTGCATCAACCTGCATCTGATTGTAAATATGCATTAAGTGAATCGTGATCCAGGCGGATTGACGCTGCACAAAGAGCGTTATATGGTAGAAATATCTTCTACAATGAGATCCTTAAGGCCGGGCGCTACCCGCTTATGTGAAACGCAGGATGCGGGCTAAGTGCAAATGCATCGGGAGGGGAACCTCAGATGCTCATCGACAACTTATGGAAGGAGTAACACTATGGCTTACAAACATATCCTCATCGCAGTCGATCTCTCACCAGAAAGTAAAGTGCTGCTCGATAAAGCAGTTTCTATGGCTCGTCCCTATAACGCCAAAGTTTCTATCATTCATGTCGATGTAAATTACTCCGACCTTTACACTGGCCTGATTGACGTCAACCTCGGCGATATGCAAAAACGCATCTCCGACGAAACCCACCATGCACTGACCGAACTCTCCACTAACGCCGGTTATCCGATTACGGAAACCCTGAGCGGCAGCGGCGATCTGGGCCAGGTGCTGGTTGATGCTATCAAGAAATATGATATGGATTTGGTGGTTTGCGGTCACCATCAGGACTTCTGGAGCAAGCTGATGTCTTCTGCGCGCCAGCTTATCAACACCGTACATGTCGATATGCTGATTGTCCCGCTGCGGGACGAAGACGACGACTAACGCTGAACGGGCGGCGTACCGCCTCGTTAAGACATCGCCCGGCGAGCGCAACGCAGCCGGGCTTTTTATTGCCCGCTGCCGGGGTAGATATCGAAGCGATGGCTCTTTGTCACCACGGCGGATTGGGTGGCGACACCGGCAAGCGGCGGCGCATAATCAGGGCGCTTGACCACCACGCGTTTGACAGCGAGTCGGCGCGCAGGCTCCAGCAGGCCGTCGGCGTCCAGATCCGGCCCCACCAGCGACTGAAACACCCGCATCTCCTTTTTCACCAGCGCGCTTTTTTGCTTATGCGGAAACATCGGGTCGAGATAGACCACCTGCGGGCGCGGCGTGATATCCGCAAGGCCGGTCAGGCTGGAGGCATAAATCAGCTGCAAGCGTTCGCGCAGCCACGGGCCGATTTCCGCATCCGCATAGCCACGGTTGAGGCCGTCTTCCAGCAACGCGGCAACGACCGGGTTACGCTCCAGCATCCGTACCCGGCAGCCAACCGCCGCCAGCACAAACGCATCGCGCCCAAGCCCGGCGGTAGCATCCACCACATCCGGCAGATAACTTCCCTTGATACCGACAGCTTTGGCAACCGCTTCGCCGCGACCGCCGCCGAACTTGCGCCGGTGCGCCATGCCCCCGGCAACAAAATCCACGAAGATACCGCCAAGTTTCGGCTCATCACGCTTGCGCAGCTCAAGGTGCTCAGGCGTGCGCACCAGCGCCATCAGGTTGTCGTCGTCCTGCTCCAGCCCGAAGCGGGCCGCAAGAACAGATAAGGCGCCATCTGCGGCGCCTGATTCATCCAGTAAACAAATTTTCAACGCGTCAGCCTTCGATTCCGTAATGCTCAAGCATCGCATCAATTTGCGGCTCGCGACCGCGGAAACGTTTGAACAGCGTCATCGGCTCTTCTGAACCGCCACGGGTCAGAATGTTGTCGAGGAAGGATTTGCCGGTTTCACGGTTAAAAATGCCCTCTTCTTCAAAGCGCGAGAACGCATCCGCGGCCAGCACATCTGCCCACAGGTAGCTGTAGTAACCTGCGGCATAGCCACCGGCAAAAATATGGCTAAAGGCATGCGGGAAGCGCCCCCATGCAGGCCCAGGCAGCACGGCAACCTGGCGTTTGATTTCCGCCAGCGTTTCGAGGATTTTCGCGCCTTGCGCCGGGTCAAACTCCGCGTGCAGGCGGAAGTCAAACAGGCCAAACTCCAGCTGGCGCAACACAAACATCGCCGCCTGGTAATTTTTCGCCGCCAGCATTTTATCCAGCAGATCCTGCGGCAGCGGTTCGCCCGTCTCATAATGCCCGGAAATAAAGGCCAGCGCCTCCGGCTCCCAGCACCAATTTTCCATAAACTGGCTCGGCAGCTCGACCGCATCCCACGGCACCCCGCTGATACCCGCCACCCCGGCGGTTTCGATGCGCGTCAGCATATGGTGCAGACCGTGGCCGAACTCATGGAACAGGGTGATGACTTCGTCGTGAGTAAAGAGCGCCGGTTTACCGTTGACCGGGCGGTTAAAGTTACAGATAAGATACGCCACCGGTTTTTGCAGCGTGCCATCGGCACGGCGCATCCGCCCGACGCAATCATCCATCCACGCCCCGCCGTTTTTATGCTCGCGTGCATACAGGTCAAGGTAGAAGCTACCGCGCAGCTCCTGGTTCTCGTCGTAGAGTTCAAAGAAGCGCACATCCGGGTGCCAGACATCCACATCAGTGCACTCTTTTGCAGTGATGCCGTAGATCCGTTTAACCACTTCAAACAAGCCGTTGATGGCGCGATTTTCCGGGAAGTAAGGGCGCAGTAGTTCATCATTGATGCTGTAAAGGTGCTGTTTCTGCTTCTCGCTGTAATACGCGATATCCCAGGGTTGCAGATCCTCAACGCCAAACTCAGCTTTCGCGTAAGCGCGCAGTTGCGCCAGCTCTTTTTCACCCTGCGGGCGAGCACGCTTAGCGAGATCGGTTAAGAAATCCAGCACCTGGTTGGTGCTTTCGGCCATTTTGGTCGCCAGCGATTTGCTTGCATAGTTGTCAAAGCCCAGCAGTTGCGCCAGTTCATGACGCAGGGCAAGGATTTCAGCCATGATCGGCGTGTTGTCCCACTTGCCTGCGTTCGGCCCCTGATCGGAGGCGCGCGTGCTGTAGGCGCGGTACATCTCTTCACGCAGAGCCTGGTTGTCGCAATAGGTCATCACCGGCAGGTAGCTTGGAATATCCAGCGTCAGCAGCCAGCCTTCTTGCTGCTTCGCTTCGGCCTGCGCTTTCGCCGCGGCTAACGCGCTCTCCGGCATCCCCGCAAGCTCCGCTTCGTCGGTGATGAGCTTCGTCCAGCCCATGGTGGCATCCAGCACGTTATTACGGTAAGTGTTCGCCAGCTCAGAAAGGCGCGCGGTGATTTCGCCATAGCGCTTCTGTTTCTCTTTCGGCAGACCGATACCAGACAGGGTGAAATCACGCAGCGCGTTATCCACCACTTTTTTCTGCGCGGTCGTTAGCCCGTCATAATGCTCGCCGTTACGCAGATCGAGAAACGCGTTATACAGACCTTCGTGCTGCCCAACCCAGGTCGCATATTCCGACAGCAGCGGCAGCGTTTGCTCGTAAGCTTCACGCAGCTCCGGGCTGTTTTTCACCATATTCAGGTTGCCGATTGGCGAGAAAATGCGCTGTTGACGGTCATCCACTTCATCCAGCGGCTGGCAGAGATTTTCCCAGGTGTAAGGCCCGCCCTGCGCCACAACGCGCTCTACCGTGTTCCGGCAATCCTCCAGCGACTTCGTTACAGCGGGAACAATATGTTCAGGGAGGATTTTAGAAAACGGCGGCAAAACGAAGGGCGTCAATAATGGATTGGTCATATGCGCAGTCCTTAAATGAGGTGAGTGTAGTGCGCGCGAGCGCCAGCAATGTGTTCTAGCATGGGGTCAAGTGAAGGATATTTCAATCCCGAACGCCGCGCAGCGGTAATCGTCGCCATTCTGCGGTAGACTGTGCGCAATACGTTTTTTTCGGAATCTCAGTCCCCATGCTTAGTTATCGCCACAGCTTCCACGCCGGCAACCACGCCGATGTCCTCAAACACACCGTTCAGAGCCTGATCATTGAAGCGCTGAAAGAAAAAGAGAAACCTTTTCTCTACCTGGATACCCACGCGGGCGCCGGGCGCTATCAGCTTTCCGGCGAGCATGCGGAGCGCACCGGCGAGTACCTTGAAGGCATCGCCCGCATCTGGCAGCAGGATGATTTACCCGCAGAGCTGGAACCCTACATGCGCGCGGTGCGCCACTTTAACCGTGGCGAGCAGTTGCGCTACTACCCAGGCTCGCCGCTGATTGCCCGCGAATTGCTGCGCGAGCAGGACAGCCTGCAACTCACCGAGTTGCACCCGAGCGACTTCCCGTTGCTGCGCCAGGAGTTTCAAAAAGATAGCCGGGCGCGCGTTGAACGTACCGACGGATACCAGCAGCTGAAAGCCAAACTGCCGCCGGTTTCCCGCCGTGGCCTGATTCTTATTGACCCGCCTTATGAAATCAAAACGGATTATCAGGCGGTGGTGAGTGGTATCAGCGAAGGGCATAAACGTTTTGCGACCGGTGTTTACGCGCTGTGGTATCCGGTGGTGTTGCGTCAGCAGATAAAGCGTATGCTGCGCGATCTGGAAGCCACCGGTATTCGAAATATCCTGCAAATTGAGCTTGGCGTGCGCCCGGACAGCGATCAGCGCGGCATGACCGCCTCCGGCATGATTGTTATCAACCCGCCCTGGAAACTGGCCGCACAAATGAATAACGTGCTGCCGTGGCTCCACAGTAAGCTGGTTCCGGCAGGCACCGGCCATACGCTGGTGCACCAGCTGGTAGCGGAGTAATCGCAGCCATTGATGGAACCTTTCTGGCGGCGCGCTACAATCGCAACTCTTTCCGACTTCGTTCAGGATTAAGGAATCAACCATGAGCAAACATTACGACTACATTGCCATCGGCGGCGGCAGCGGTGGTATCGCATCGATTAACCGGGCTGCCATGTACGGTAAAAATTGCGCGCTGATCGAAGCAAAAGAACTGGGCGGCACCTGTGTGAACGTAGGGTGCGTGCCGAAAAAAGTGATGTGGCACGCCGCGCAAATCGCGGAGGCTATCCATTTATATGGCCCGGATTACGGCTTTGATACGACCGTTAACCACTTCGACTGGAATAAATTAGTTGCCAGCCGTACGGCCTATATCGACCGCATCCACACCTCTTATGAAAACGTGCTGGGTAAAAATAACGTCGCAGTGTATCGCGGTTTCGCGCGCTTTGTTGATGCCAAAACGATTGAAGTCAATGGCGAGACGCTGACCGCCGACCATATCCTTATCGCCACCGGCGGGCGTCCGAGCCACCCGGCTATCCCAGGCGTGGAATACGGTATCGACTCAGACGGCTTCTTCGCGCTACCTGCCTTACCGAAACGCGTGGCCGTGGTTGGTGCCGGGTACATTGCCGTGGAACTGGCAGGCGTCGTTAACGCGCTGGGTGCCGAAACGCACCTGTTCGTGCGTAAACACGCGCCGCTGCGCACCTTCGACCCCATCATTAGCGAAACCCTTGTCGAAGTGATGGCGGCAGAAGGCCCGACGCTGCATACCCACGCGGTGCCGAAAGCGGTGGAGAAAAACGCCGACGGCAGCCTGACGCTGACGCTGGAAGATGGCCGCTCGCAGACGGTGGATTGCCTGATTTGGGCCATTGGGCGCGAACCGGCAACGGATACCTTTAACCTTGACGTCACCGGCGTGAAAACCAATGACAAAGGCTATATCGTGGTGGATAAGTTCCAGAACACTAGCGTGCCGGGCATTTACGCAGTGGGCGATAACACCGGCGCAGTGGAACTCACACCGGTCGCGGTTGCCGCAGGCCGTCGCCTCTCGGAACGGTTGTTTAATAACAAACCTGACGAGCATCTGGACTATGCGAACATCGCCACCGTGGTGTTCAGCCATCCGCCGATTGGCACCGTCGGGCTAAGCGAGCCGCAGGCGCGCGAGCAGTATGGCGACGCTCAGGTCAAAATCTATAAATCCTCCTTCACCGCCATGTATACCGCCGTGACCTCGCACCGCCAGCCGTGCCGTATGAAGCTGGTCTGCGTAGGACCGGAAGAGAAGATTGTCGGTATCCACGGCATCGGTTTTGGCATGGATGAGATGCTGCAGGGCTTTGCGGTGGCGTTGAAGATGGGCGCGACCAAGCAGGATTTTGACAACACGGTCGCCATCCACCCGACCGCGGCGGAAGAGTTCGTGACCATGCGTTAATCTTCACAAGCACGGTAAAAATTGGCTGTCACGGCCAGTTTTTTTTCGCCGACGTTGCGTATTCACTGAAAAAGGCTCGCACGATGGCTCCTGTCTTTGATGGTCATAACGACTTGCTGCTGCGCTTGTGGCTTGAGCAGCAGCAGACACCGGTCGAGAGCGTATTTAGCGGGCTGGATGGCGGCCACCTTGATTACCCACGTATGCGGCAGGCCGGTTTTGCGGGCGGGCTGTTCGCTGTATTTGTCCCACCGGCCCGCTATGTTGCGCAGCAGCGCGGCATCTCGCTGGCGGCGGCGCAAGAGGCGCACTGTCCTCTGCGTATTTGCCAGCAGCAAATCGACCTCTTTTACCGCATGGCCGCGGCCTCGCAAGGCAAGATGGCGGTGTGTCACAGCGCGCGCGACATCGCGCAGTGCCTGCAAAGCGGCACGATTGCGCTGGTGCTGCATCTGGAAGGCGCAGACGCGCTGGATGGCACGCTTACCGGGCTTGAGACGTTTATCAGGCGTGGCGTGCGCAGTATCGGCCCTTTCTGGAATCTTCCAAATGCTTTTGGCGAAGGGGTTAACGGCGCGTTTCCCGGCTCGCCGGACACCGGCCCTGGCCTGACGGAGGCCGGAAAAGCGCTGGTTCGCGCCTGCAATCAGCAGCGCATCATGATTGACCTGTCTCATATGAACGAGCGCGCCTTCTGGGATACCGCCGCGCTCAGCAACGCACCGCTTGTCGCCACCCATTCCAACGCCCACGCGCTGTGCCCGCAGCCGCGAAACCTGACCGATGCACAACTTTGTGCCATCGCCGCAAGCGACGGTCTGGTCGGAGTCAACTTCGGCACCGCCTTTTTACGCGCGGACGGGCAACGCAACGGCAAAACAGCTTTAACTAAAATTGTTCGGCACGTTGAGTATCTGGTAGCTAAACTTGGTGAGGATCGTGTGGCGTTTGGCTCAGATTTTGACGGCATTAGCCTGCCGGATGAGATGGGCGACGTGACGGGATTACCGCGTCTGATGGCGGCGCTGGCAGCGGCGGGCATTGATAAGTCGCTGTCAGAAAAGCTTGCCTGGCGAAACTGGCTGCGGGTGTTAAAAATGACCTGGGGTGACTGATTTCAACCGTCGCCCTTTTTCATTGCGCGATGCACCGTAGCCTCTTTCTGCGGGTTTTTGGCTGACTTAACAAGCGCCTGAAGCCTGTTACTCACTCCAAGGAGACACGCTATGTGGACGAAACCGGCATTTGTTGATCTGCGCCTGGGCCTGGAAGTCACGCTTTACATTTCCAACCGCTAACCGCCCATGCCCGCCTCGCTGCGGGCATCTTTTCACTCCTTAACCGGTCTTACACATGCAGATTTTCGTTTTGGGTTCGGCGGCAGGAGGCGGTTTTCCTCAATGGAACTGTCACTGCCCTAACTGCGCGGGAGTGCGTGACGGCACCATGAAAACGACCGCGCGCACGCAATCATCCATTGCCATCAGCGATGACGGCAACAGCTGGGTGCTGTGCAATGTTTCGCCCGATATCTGCCACCAGCTGCGCGCCGCGCCTGCATTAAATACCCCCACGCAACTTCGCGGCACGGGCATCGGTTCGATTATTCTTACCGACAGCCAGATAGATCACAGCGCGGGGCTGCTCAACCTGCGGGAAGGGTGCCCGCATCACGTCTGGTGTACCCAGGAAGTCCACGACGATCTCAGCGACGGCTTTCCGGTCTTCCCGATACTGACGCACTGGAACGGCGGGCTGATTCACCATCGCATCGAGCCGCTGGAAAGTTTTCAGGTAGCCGTTTGCCCTGCGCTGTACTTCACCGCAATCCCGCTTACGAGCAACGCCCCGCCGTACTCGCAGTACCGCCATAAACCGCTGCCCGGCCACAACGTGGCGCTGTTTATTGAAGACACCAGCAGCGGCAAGTCCCTGCTTTATGCGCCTGGGCTTGGCGAGCCTGACGAGACGATTTTGCCGTGGTTGCAGCGTGCCGACTGCCTGTTAGTTGACGGTACGCTATGGCGCGATAACGAGCTCAGCACAACCGGTGTCGGCACGCATACCGGCAAAGAGATGGGGCATCTGGCGCTGGCAGAGGAGCAGGGTTTGACGAGCTTGCTGGCTTCGCTGCCCGCAGAGCGCAAAATTTTAATTCATATCAATAATACCAACCCCATCCTGAATGAGGAGTCCCCGGAGCGACGCAGCCTTGAGCAGCAGGGCATTGAAGTCAGCCGGGACGGGATGGTCATCGCGCTATAAGAGGTTTCATGACTGAGGCAACACGGCTAACGCCCGAGGAATTTGAAGCCGCATTACGGGCGAAAGGAAAGTACTACCATATTCATCACCCTTATCATATCGCTATGCATAATGGCGAAGCGACGCGGGAGCAAATCCAGGGCTGGGTCGCAAACCGTTTCTATTACCAGACCAGCATTCCGCTTAAGGATGCGGCCATTATGGCGAATTGCCCGCACCCCGAGGTGCGCCGCCAGTGGGTGCAACGCATTCTCGATCATGATGGCGATGCGCAGCACGAAGGGGGAATCGAGGCCTGGCTGCGCCTCGGACAGGCGGTCGGGTTAACGCGTGAGAGCCTGCTCAGCGAAGAGCGGGTGCTCCCCGGCGTGCGCTTTGCGGTCGATGCGTACGTTAACTTCGCCCGCCGCGCTTGTTGGCAGGAAGCGGCGTGCAGCTCGCTGACAGAACTGTTTGCCCCGGAAATTCATCAGTCGCGCCTGGAGAGCTGGCCGCAACACTACACCTGGATTGAACCTGCCGGTTATGACTATTTTCGCAGCCGCCTCGGCCAGGCGCGCCGCGATGTGGAGCACGGCCTGTCGCTGGCGCTCGACTGGTGCGACACCGCGCAAAAGCAGCAGCGAATGCTGGAAATCCTGCAATTCAAGCTCGATATTTTATGGAGCATGCTGGACGCAATGACCCTCGCCTACAGCCTGAACCGCGCGCCCTATCACACCGTGACCGACGAGCCGGTGTGGCATACAAGGAGGCTCTGATGCACGTTCAACCGGGCCAGGTACCGCTGTTTCGCCGGGGCTACCGTCTGCAGTGGGAAGCGACACAAAATGGCTATGTCATTCTTTACCCGGAGGGCATGGCGAAACTCAACGAGAGCGCCAGCGCCATCCTCACGCTGGTTGATGGCAACAAAAGCGTTGCTGAGATGGTTACCGAACTGCAGGCGCGCTTCCCGCAAGCCGAAGGGCTAGAGGAAGATGTGCTGGAGTTTCTGGCGCTCGCGTATGCACAAAAGTGGGTGGTTTTCCGTGACTGAGACCAAAACGCAGGTCAATCCACCGCTGTGGCTGCTGGCGGAACTGACCTATCGCTGCCCGTTACAGTGCCCGTATTGCTCGAATCCGCTCGATTTTGCCACCCAGCAAAACGAGCTGACCACGGAACAGTGGCTGGATGTGTTTCGCCAGGCGCGCGAGATGGGCAGCGTGCAGCTGGGCTTTTCCGGCGGCGAACCGTTGCTGCGTAAAGATCTGCCGGAGCTGATCGCCGGAGCGCGCGAGCTGGGTTTTTACACCAACCTGATAACCTCCGGCATCGGTTTAAGTGAGAAAAAGCTGCATACCTTCGCCGACGCCGGGCTGGATCATATTCAGATTAGCTTCCAGGCCAGCGATGAAACCCTCAACGCCGCGCTGGCGGGCAATGAGAAAGCGTTTCATCAGAAGCTGGCCATGGCGAAAGCGGTGAAAGCGCTGGGCTACCCGATGGTGCTGAACTTTGTGCTGCATCGCCACAATATCGACCAGATAGAACGGATAATCGCGCTCGCTTTAGAACTTGAGGCAGATGATGTCGAGCTGGCAACCTGTCAGTTTTATGGCTGGGCGTATCTCAATCGTGAAGGGTTGCTGCCGACTCGCGAGCAAATTGCGCACGCAGAAGCGGTGGTGAAAACAGCGCGTGAAAAGATGGCCAGCAACGGTACGCTGACCAATTTATTGTTTGTGACGCCGGATTACTACGAAGAGCGCCCGAAAGGCTGTATGGGCGGCTGGGGGGCGATTTTTTTAAGCGTCACGCCAGAAGGCACCGCATTGCCCTGCCATAGCGCGCGCCAGCTGCCGGTGAAATTTCCTTCGATACTTGAGCATTCGCTGTCGCATATCTGGTATGAATCTTTTGGCTTTAACCGCTATCGTGGCAATGACTGGATGCCGGAACCGTGCCGCTCCTGCCCGGAAAAAGAGCAGGACTTCGGCGGCTGCCGCTGCCAGGCCTTTATGCTGACAGGCAATGCCGACAACGCAGACCCGGTGTGCAGCAAATCGCCTCATCACGGCACTATTCTTGCCGCGCGGGAAGCTGCTAACCATAGCCAAATCGGCATCGATCGGCTGCGTTTTCGCAACCGGGTCAACGCCCAACTCATCGTGAAAGGTTAGCCATGCAAACCGTGCACCGCCGCCTGGACAACGGAGTAGAAATCTCTCTTGTGCATCAGCCTGGCGCACAGCAGGCTGCCGCGCTGTGGCGTGTCGATGCGGGCAGTTTCCATGAACCTGACGCCTGGCCGGGGCTTGCCCATTTACTGGAGCATATGCTTTTTCGCGGCAGTGCGAGCTTCCCGGATACGCAGCGGCTGATGAGCTGGGTTCCAACGCAGGGCGGGCGGCTCAACGCATCCACCCGCCTGTCGCAGACAGCGTACTTTTTCGAGGTACCTGCGCAGCAGTTAGAGCCAGGGCTATTACGCCTGACGGATATGCTGGTCACACCGCTGCTTAACCCTGACGAACTGATGTCGGAAACAGGCGTTATTGATGCGGAATATCGTTTATTGCAGCAAGATGCAGAAAAACGCCGCGAAGCCGCATTGCTAAAGACGATGTGTAGCGATGGCCGCCTGGCACGGTTTCGCATCGGCAACCGCGCAAGCTTTGGTGACGATACCGCCCTGCTACATCAGGCACTGCAAACATTCCACCAGCAGCATTATCATGCCGGAACCCTGCGACTCTGGCTGCTAGGCCCGCAGCCACTGGAAACGCTGGAAGCGCTGGCTCGTTGTAGCGCAGCGCTGCTACCGCCAGCAACAGCGCACGTCCCGTTGCTGGCGCAGCCGGTGTCCGGCCAGCATCAGGCTTTACACCAGGCGGGTGAAGCGGCGCTGATTTTAAGCTTCCTGCTACCTTCCACCCACCGTGGCGCGCTGCGTCAGCTGGAAACGCTGCTGCTTGATGAAACCGCTGGCGGACTGATGGCAAACCTGCGCCAGCACCATCTGGTGACCGCCCTCACTCTCCAGGCTGAAAACCTCGATGTGAACATGCTGTGGCTGCGTATCACCTTTACGCTTCGCGATGAAACGGTCAGCGCCGCGCAGGTTGAAACGCTCTTTTTCCGTTGGCTGCAAGCAACAGAGACGCTCAGCGCAGCGCAGCACGCGGCCTTACAGACCTTTGCGATGCAGCGTTTTGCGCAACTTGCGCCGCTGGATGCGCTGCGGGCGCGGGCGTTTGGTTTGCCGCCGTCTGATGACGCTAACCTGCCCGCGCTGCTGGCGGCGCTTACCCCCCAGGTGATGACCCGTTTATGGGTCGCACCAAATGTTGACGGTGACGCGTGCGAAAGCCAGGGTTTTAGCCTGATGCTGGCACCACTGGCGCAAACGGATTGTCCGCCATCAGACATTGTGTTTAGCCCCTTCGCTGCTCCCGCCCGGCCTACGCTGCCTGCACTACCGCCGCGCACGGTTCCTCTGGCACATCGCGCAGGCAACGGAGAAATCGCGCTGCTCCTGCGCCCTGCGCCTGCGACAACGTTTAGTGATGAAGATGCCTGGATATTGGTTTCCCGCCTGCGGGGGCTTAGCGCTCAGGCAGCACGCCAGGGCGGGCAGCTTAATTTGCAGCGTGAGCGCGGTATCTGGCAGTTGACTCTGCGCGGCGATGCGCTACTGATGCAAGCAATGCTGGCGGGTATCAATCACCATTTATCCTCCGTGGATGACAACGCTATCGTGCAGGGCCAGCTTGCTCTGGCGCGCGCGCAGGCGACAGAGAGGCAGAGCAGCGCGGTTCGCCGCCTGCTTACCCAGCTTCCACGCGAGCTACAAGCGGCGGTCGCCAGCCCTGCGCAGCGCGCCTGGCAGGCGCAGCTCACGGGCGGAGACGAGCCGCTGTATCAGGCGTTGTCGCGATTATTAAGCGAATTTACCTTTCCCGTTATCGCTGAAGCGCCATCTCCTGCCCTTCCCGTTCCGGGTGGGCATTTCTTCCTGCCCGCCCAGGAAGAAGAGAAAGCATTGCTGCTTTTTTTGCCGGTGGATGGCAGCGAACCTGCGCAGTCGCAGGTGCTGGTTCAGCGCTATCAACCGCGCTTTTTCCACCATATGCGGGTCGAGCGAAACCTGGGTTATGTCGCCGAGTGCCAGTGGTATCGCTGTGCCGACGCCGAGGGCGTGCTGGTGGCGATGCAGTCACCGGAGCTTTCACCCGAAGCGCTATTTTCAGAAGTGCAGGCGTTCTTTACACACGAAGCCGATGTGGCTACGCACCCGGCAGCACGCTGGCTGGCGCAGCAGCTCCCGCAGGCATGGCGTGGCGCCAGCCGGGAAAGCGTGGCGTGACGCCCTATGACCGGCGTGCATAGTGCGCCATATGCTCCAGATAATTCCAGTAACTGCTGGCGCGCAACACGATACTGGCCAGAAAAGTGGGCAGTTGCAGGCTACGCCGCTCTGTTGCCGCGCCTGCGCTTAACCAGAAGCGGCTGATTACCGCCACAATCGCCAGCCCGATAAAAAAGTTTTGTGACAGCTCGCTCTCCTGAGAACCCATAAATTGTTGCAGGTGCGCCTCACCGAGGTATTCTGCGACGATCCCGCGGGTTTTATACGCCAGTTCAGCAATGCCGTTGCCATCCACCAGCGGGCGAGAAGCGGTATAGTCCAGGGTATTCAATAGCGCAATATCAATATTTTTTTTATGGACCACAGCCATGTAATAACTGTACGCCGCGTTAACAAACTCGACGGGAAGGTGACTATGGCTCTCGCTCAGGATATGGATAATAAATTCATTAAGCTTCAGCGTACCGTACAGTGAAATAAGCTGCGCCGCCGCGCGTTTGCAATCTTCCGTAAAAGGGATCTGTTCGACCTGATTAAACTTTTTTTCATCCAGTTCACTTACGCTGTGGCCGAAAAAATTAAAACGACCGTCAGGCTCTTTTATTTTCAGGGGGAGAAATAATGAAATGAAAGCGGGAAACGAGGAAAAACCAACTCTGGATATCGTCATAATTGAATTTTTACTCTCTGGTTTGTATAGATTTTAATCTAAGTAAAACCCGCCAGCGCTTCTTTCAAAAAACGTTTTCACCCAATACCGCCGCCGAGTGTTAATAAATGGGTTGCCACACCCCAGCGCATCACGCGGCACTGTGCCTCCGTGACGTCCAGCACGGCAAAGCTGGCGTTTGGGTGATAATAACGCGCAACGTTTTCCAGACTGTTTTCGCAGTAATACGCAATGGCAGCCTGCATCACCTGACCATGAGAAACCAGCGCGACGGTGTCATGCGCGCAGTGCTGTGGCAGTTCCTGCAAAAAATGCATCAAGCGCTGCGCCGCGCACATCAGCGATTCGCCCTCAGGAGGAACCGCGTTCGCTTCACCGATGAATGGATAGTCCTGGCGCAAACGCCCCTCATAGCGGCCAAAAGATTGCTCATGCAATGCTTCGCGCAAAGCAAGCGTGCAGGCGAAATGGTCTGCAATGCGCGCCGCCATATGCTGCGCTCTGCCTGCTGGCGACGAAAAGACGCAACCAGGGCGGATGCCTTGCGCAGCAAGGGCGGCGATGAGCGCCATGCTTTGCTGGCTCCCAAGCGCCGTAACCGGGCTGTCCCGTCTTCCCTGGATAAGATTTTTGCTGTTCCACTGGGTTTGCCCATGGCGAATCAGGACGGCTTTCATTTCACTCCTGCATTGGATGAGGCGGCATTTTTAGCACCGCTTTTCTGGCGATGTCGCCAGCCTGAATGAGATCGTCATACGGTGCGACGCAGGCGGCAATGTCCGCCCGGCTAACACCCGCAGGCGGCAGAGCAAGCCACGCATGTTTAAGCACCGAGGCAAAACCTGCTATCACCAGTTTTTCATGACCTGGCGTATCGTTATACGTTTTTTGAAAGGTCGCAAACACCTTTTTAATTGTCGCAACATCCATGGTGCTCTCCCGAAATAACAGTGTGTTAGACCAGGATTTACTCGGGTACAAATGAGGAATAAATGAGCTGCTGCTGGCGCAAAATACCAGCGGAGGCAACTCTTTTTGGCTGCGCTCGATGGCGTGCGGGATCCTGTAGGTCTCTTTTGTGCCGAAGGCATTGGGCAGATACTGAGTTGACACGATAAGGTCGCCATTCTCCCCGGCGGCATAACGCACCCCGATGTGCTGTAAGGCTAAACGTATATCGAGATTCTGCTCGTTTTCGAGAATATATTTGACGCTATGCTCGCTCTTGAGTTGGGCGAGCTCTCGCTTATAACGTCCACCACAGGCATCCTGATGCAACAGTTTCGATATATTTTCGATACACTCGAATTCCTGACTGAAACGCTGACAAGCCATGCGCAGGCTCGCGTAATCGTCATAACTTAGATACGAGACGATTTTACGTTTCATTTCCAGAGGAAGATTACAAATATTATTTACGCTATGAGATAAACTGTGCTGACGTAATTGCGGCACCTCGGTTATTGAGTCCGTTTTAAGGTGTTTATAATCTGCTTTATTGGCTGCCGATACCATTATTTTGCCTCAATGAATTGTTGCGTTGGAAATTTTTGCAACAATATAGGAAGCCTCCCTATAACCACGCTTTAAAAAAACGTTAATTAAGGATAAAGGTATTCTGTTTCTATGAAATATAAGTATTTTTATTTATAAAGCGCCGCCAGTACTGACGGCGCTGAATAATAAATCATTCATTGAACGCTTTCGTGGCCAGTTTTTTCAGTGTTTCAAGTATTGTGTTAAACAGTTGTTCAACGCTCTCCTTACTCACGCCAACGCCCTGCGCAAGATTTCCGCCATAGGGAATCGTTGCAACGGTCAGGCTTGCTGGCGAAACAAGGTGATCCTGGCGGAAGGTGTAACTATCTCCTCGTGCTATCGGGTAAAGGAAAGGTCGCCGTTCATATACCGGGTTAAGGTTCGTTACCAGAAGAACGTTTCCGGCAGGATGAAAGGCAATAATATGCCCGCAGGTATTCCATAAGCGATCGTGCCAGCGTGGCTCAAAATCAGCATGATTCGGGTTTTGTAACCATTGCACTATGACATCCATTGGCGGCGTGATGCTGCCGCCATTTTCGCCATAACCTTCAATATCTAAAAAACCATATCCCACTCTATTGTTCGGATCGTCATAACGACAACCCAGCCGGTTTGTAAAAATATAGTTTGCTTGTGCTGGTGTTAAAGGCATGATGTTGTCCTCTTTGTTTATTCTGCCAGTTTTTCTTTGATATAGCGGCCAGCGATTTCCGCTTCCCATGCGGTAAAGAGATCCTCAACGCGCAGCAAATCCTCGCTGCTGGATTGCTGTCCCCAGTCCGAGAGATCTAAACGATCAAACAGCCTGTCTACGGTGTCGGTAACGGTTTTATATTTGGTGTATTGTTCAAAAACCTTCGCTTGATCGGCTTTGGTATCATCAAGTGCCAGATCGTAAGCCGCTTTGGTTGTGGCATAGTCCTTAATATTTTCTTTAATGATTTTCTTCAGACTTTCTGCCTGCTGCTGGCGCAGGGTAATAATCAAATCACCCAGAATGACCAGTTCCTGCTCGGTAGTGGCGAGAATTTGCTGAAGACCAATTGCGCGCGCTTCATCCACGCTCATATAGGTTTCAAAAACAATCTGAAACGATCCGATAAGCTGATTACTGAAGAAACGCTCTTCCTTATAGACCTTGCCCGACGAGGCAAAAAAGAGGTGTAGCCCGCCGGAAAGCGGCAGGTCGCGCAACTCCGACTTACGCGTTACGTCCGACTGAACAGAAAACTGGCTGAGCGTGCCGGTGAGCAGCGCCTGAACACGAGCAATGATCAGTGAGTAGTCCCCGGCAAACGCGCCCATAAACTGCTTCGCCTTATCAACAGTTGAAGGGGCAGCCTCCTCCGAACCGGGCACATCTCTGGAAGGATAATCTCCTGAACTCAGTGCCTTGCCGATGTTGTTGATAATTTGATTTACGCGTTGTAAACCCCAGTCGCTGTAATTCTGATAATCACTACGCCTGTCGCCAAACAAACGGGCGTTGTCCCATTTATTCCCCTCATAATGTTTTTTTACTGATGCTTCTACCTCGGCTAATAATTTGTCCTCTTCAGCTTTAGACTCAACGTCCAGTCTCGCCATAAATTCACGAAACGCCTTATCACTGGCCTCTTTTTCCTTGATAGTGTCTGTTTTACCCATGGAATTAATCCTCTGTGCTGTTAGTAGTCTGAAACCTTAATAACGTCGATTACTAAGACGCCATATTTATGGGTCTACTTTTTCAGGCGTAGAATACCCGCCGATTTTTATCAGAGTTTAAATTTAGATAAATATGCTGTGGAATATTGCCGTAGCAAAATAGCCACATCGTTATTGTAGGCGAAGCTTGCCGAGGATAGTTCTTAAAGCGAGATGTAGAGCTGGACGTTATATATTTTATAACCTTTTGATAAAGATCATTAAGTTACTTGCAGACATGATAAAACTACAACACTCAAAGAAATTAAAGAGAGGGATGCTGTAATAAGGATACCTAAAATACAAACGGCCATGAAAAATAAATAGATTGCCTGCGATAGCAACGCCAGGAAATATCAGGTATCGCGTGTATCCTTTTTATTCAGACAGTTAAAACGCGTAAAACCAGTATAAAATGTTTAATGGTTTGCTATTTCAGGTGGAATCAATCAGATATGCGCCGTTTTTAGTTCGTTTATCAACCACTGTACGGCAGGCTGATAATCAAACAAGCGATGGGTAAGCAACAGCAGATCATAAGAGGGAGCGCCTTCCGGCAATTGCATAATGCGCAGCGGCAGCATTTGCGCCAGTTCTCTTGCGATGCGAAACGGCACACACATTAAATAACCCGATGCTACCGCCACTCTTCCTCCTACCGCATAACTCTGAACCACCGTGGCAAGCGGGCGATACAGATGCTGCGACAGCAGCCAGCTATCAATATGGTCAGCCCCGGAACTCACCGCTGGCAGATGAATTTGCGGTTCGCTGACCAGGTGTTTTAGCGTGAGCTGTTCCGGCAGATCGCGCCGCCCGGCAGATGCAATAGCGACAAAATGGTCAGAAATCAGGCGGTATTTATTAAAGTAGTGGGGAATGTGCTGCACATTATCGACACCGATAAACGCATCCAGCTGGCCGGTTTCAACGCGTTCAACTTTGATGGTTTCCGATAAAATATCCACCGACAAGCGTACATTTGGCGCAACCGTTTTAAATTTCGCCGTCAGTACCGGCATAAACATAAACTCAAAATAATCGACCGCGCCGATATAAAACGTATGCGCATCGCGCAGGGGATCAAAGTGGCTCGGGCCGCGCGTTGCGGTATCGAGCTTACTCAGCGCGCTCTCGATGACCGGAATCATTGATGCAGCATAGGGTGTCGGTTCCATACCATGACGGGTACGAATAAACATTTCATCCTTTAACTGCTCGCGCAGCCGGTTTAACGCATGACTAAACGCTGACTGTGAGAGGTTCGCTTTCGCCGCAGCGCGGGTCACGCTTTTCTCTTTTGCCAGAATCGGTACCAGCCGCAGCAGATTCAGATCAATCACTACTATGCATCCTGTTCATGCTTTTATGATAAAAATACATTTTATTCATAAGCGTAAGGATTGCTATATTCTGCACGAAAGAAAGCGCAACATTTTTCCTGCCTGAACCACTCTCAACGGGAGAACTTTTATGAGAAATGTAACCGTCGCCGCAACGCAAATGGCCTGTAGCTGGGATCTGGATAAAAACATCCAGAATGCCGAGCGTTTAGTGCGTGAAGCGCACAGCCAGGGCGCGCAGGTGATCCTTATTCAGGAGCTTTTTGCCGCTCCTTATTTCTGCATTGATCAAAGCCCGGAACACTACGCGCTGGCGCAAGAAGTGGCGACCAGCCCGCTTATCAAACATTTCTCTGCGCTTGCAAAAGAGCTGGAAGTGGTGCTGCCGCTGAGCCTGTTCGAAAAATGCAACAATGCCTATTACAACTCGCTGGTGATGATTGATGCCGACGGCAGCGTGCTGGACACCTACCGTAAAACCCATATTCCGAATGGCCCGGCATACCAGGAAAAACAGTTCTTTATCCCTGGCGACACCGGTTTCAAAGTGTGGAACACCCGCTACGCAAAAATTGGCGTCGGCATTTGCTGGGATCAGTGGTTCCCGGAAACGGCACGCTGCCTGGCGTTGCAGGGCGCTGAGCTGATTTTCTACCCGACGGCGATTGGCTCTGAACCTGCCTACCCGGACATCGATAGCCAGCCGCACTGGACCCGCGTACAGCAGGGCCACGCCGCGGCGAACGTTATTCCGGTGATCGCGTCTAACCGCATCGGTACCGAAGCCAGTAAATATATCGAGGGGCTGGAAATGACGTTCTACGGCTCTTCCTTTATTGCTGACCAGACCGGTGAGCTGGTCGCGCAGGCGAACAAAACCGATGAAGCCGTGCTGGTACATACTTTTGATCTGGACGCCGTCGCCGCACAGCGTGCTTCCTGGGGTCTGTTCCGCGATCGTCGCCCGAATATGTACGGTGCTATCGCCACCTCCGATGGCAGCGTAAGGAGCTAAGCCATGTCACAGCTGACCACGCCGGTGCAAGACGGCTTTGCGATGCCCGCCGAGTGGGCGCCGCATCAGGCCGTATGGATGATTTGGCCCTCGCGCACCGATAACTGGCGCGCCGGTGCAGCTCCCGCGCAGCAAGCTTTTGCCGCTGTCGCCAAAGCCATCTCCCGCAACACGCCGGTGTTAATGGCTGTTCCTGCCGCAGAAATGGATAAAGCGCGCCAGACAATGCCGCCGGAGGTGACGCTGGTCACGATGGAAAGCGATGATGCCTGGATGCGCGATACCGGCCCGACGGTCGTGCTCAACAAGGCCGGGGAACAGCGTGCTATCAGCTGGACATTCAACGCCTGGGGCGGGCTGAATGGCGGGCTATACGCCAGTTGGGATCGCGATCAGCTCGTTGCGCAAAACGTGGCCAGCTATCATCACATGCCCTGCTATCACACAGATTTAGTGCTGGAAGGCGGCTCTATCCACGTGGATGGTGAAGGGACTTTGCTGACGACCGCTGAGTGTTTACTCAACCCGAACCGTAACCCGACGCTGAGCCAGGCGCAAATCGAGCAGCAACTCCGGGAGTATCTCGGCGTTTCGCATATCATCTGGCTGCCAGAGGGCGTCTATAACGACGAAACCGATGGTCACGTCGATAATATGTGCTGTTTTGTGCGCCCCGGCGAAGTGGCGCTGCACTGGACTGACGATGAGAACGACCCGCAGTACGCGCGTTCTGTTGCGGCGCTTAACGTGCTGGAAAACACCCAGGATGCGCAGGGCCGCACGTTGAAAATCTGGAAAGTTCCGGCTCCGCCTGCGATGTATGCAAGCGCAGAAGAAACCAACGACGTAGCAAAAGGCACGGCGATTGAGCGCCATGAAGGCAACCGTCTTGCAGGCTCGTATGTGAATTACCTGATCAGCAATCAGCAGATTATTTTCCCGCTGCTGGATTCCGCAACCGATGGTTTCGCTCAGGCACTGTTTGAAGAGATGTTCCCGGGATTTGTTATCACCGGTGTACCGGCGCGCGAGATCCTGCTCGGCGGCGGCAATATCCACTGCATCACTCAGCAAATCCCTCGCTGATAACGCGCCGGCGGCCTGTGTCGCCGGGTGTTTTTATTTCACGGCCGCGCCTGGCATATATGCAGGCTTTGTTTTACCGTTGTAGTGGCGACGTTGGTGATATTTCCTTATTAATATCAGGGCAATTAATGCAATACCTTGCAGCGATGCTGTCATTCACAAATCGTTGCAAAACGATTACTCCGAATATCGTCGCTACGCTAACTTACTGAACATGCAATATATGTTGAAAAAATCAGCAAGTTAGCATTTTTTTGTCTAAAAGATGCCCGTTTTGAAACGTGACCGACCGCACACTTTGTGTTTCATGCATCGAAGCGAATGTCTACCATTAATAAATAGCCGGGCAACACCCGTAATTTTTTACGACGACATCCGGAGGCCAAAATCTCTATGTTCAACCAGAAACTACAAGTCGCTGATTCCGTCGAGTTCGTGATCGAAGAGGAAGTTATCTACGAAACCGATCCGTGCGAGTTAAAACTGGATGAAATGATCGAGGCGGAGCCGGAACCTGAAATGATCGAGGGCATGCCAGCCTCCGATGCGCTGACTCCTGCCGATCGTTATCTTGAACTGTTTGAGAACGTGCAGTCATCACGTATTTTTGCCGACAGCAAAACTTTTCCCGACTGCGCGCCAAAAATGGATCCGCTCGATATTTTGATTCGCTATCGTAAAATCAAACGTAAACCCGAGTTCGATCTGCGCCAGTTCGTACAGGCGCACTTTTGGATGCCAGAAGATTATTCAAAAGATTATGTTTCCAACCCGGAAAACTCGCTGAAAGAGCATATCGACCAGCTTTGGCCGGTATTGACGCGCGAACCGCAGGATCATATTCCGTGGTCGTCGCTGCTGCCACTGCCGCAGGCGTATATCGTGCCGGGCGGGCGATTTGGCGAAACGTACTACTGGGACTCCTATTTCACCATGCTGGGCCTGGCGGAGAGCGGGCGTGATGACCTGCTGCGCTGTATGGCCGATAACTTCGCGTGGATGATTGAGCGCTATGGTCACATCCCGAATGGTAACCGCACCTATTACCTGAGCCGCTCGCAGCCGCCGGTATTTGCGCTGATGGTCGAGCTGTTTGAGGAAGATGGCGTGCGCGGTGCGCGGCGTTACCTGGATCACCTGCTGATGGAGTACGCCTTCTGGATGGATGGCGCAGAATCGCTGGCGCTTAACCAGGCGTATCGGCACGTGGTACGTATGCCGGATGGTTCGCTGCTGAACCGTTACTGGGACGACCGCGACACGCCGCGCGATGAGTCCTGGCTTGAAGATGTGGAAACCGCGCGCCACTCAGGCCGCCCGGCGAACGAAGTCTATCGCGATCTGCGCGCTGGCGCGGCGTCCGGCTGGGACTATTCGTCCCGCTGGCTGCGCGATGCGCAACGGCTGGCGAGCATTCGGACCACACAATTTACCCCTATCGATTTGAACGCTTTTCTGTTCAAACTGGAAAGCGCTATTGCCAATATTTCCGGGCTGAAAGGTGACCGTGAGCGGGAAGCGTTATTCCGCCAGAAAGCGAGCGATCGCCGGGCGGCGGTCAACCGTTATATGTGGGACGAAGAGAACGGCGTCTTTCGCGACTATGACTGGCGTCGTGAAGAGATGGCGCTGTTTTCTGCCGCAAGCCTGGTGCCGCTGTATGTTGGTATGGCAACGCACGAGCAGGCAGACCGACTGGCAGAAGCGGTGCGCGCACGTTTGCTGACACCAGGCGGTATTCTGGCGACGGAATATGAAACGCATGAACAGTGGGATAAACCTAACGGCTGGGCGCCGCTGCAGTGGATGGCGATTCAGGGCTTTAAACTGTATGGCAACGACGCGCTGGGCGATGAGATTGCCCGCAACTGGCTGCAAACGGTAAACCACTTTTATCAGCGCCACCATAAGCTTATCGAGAAATACGATATCGCGGGCGGTACGCCGCGCGAAGGTGGCGGTGGTGAGTATCCCCTGCAGGATGGCTTTGGCTGGACGAACGGCGTGGTACGCCGCTTAATTGGCCTCTACGGAGAACCCTGAGCCATTCCCTCGCCCGCAGTGCGCCCACCGGGTGCACTGCTTCAGTCACGTCACTTTCAATCAAGAGCCTTATAAATCGCGGTCTGAATATCGGCCCATTTACGGTTTTCATCACCAGGCGATGCGTCATAACGCAGCTGCGCCTGCTCCATTTCATAACGCTGGCGCTGCACCACCGGCGGTGAGGTACAAAAAGCATGAAGATAGCTTTTAGCGATGGATGTTAGCGTTTTACCCGTAGACATTTCATGAGCGAGGTTAGTGATAAAGCGGCGACAGGGTCGGTTTTCATCCATTTGCAGACGGTAACGCAGCAACAAATCCAGCACATCATTGTGCTCGGCCGCTATTGCCTGCTCCGTCCAGGACAGCTTCCAGTTCATGCCGGTGCGCAGAAGCATGGAGACGATTCGCGTGTCGTTGCGGTTAATCGCCAAGCGAAAATTGTTCTCATCGCGTGGGATGCCCAAATTACTTAGCTCTTCTTTTGGCGACGGTTTCTGCCGCTCTTCGCTGATGGGAACTGAATAACGCGCCTCACGGGACGCTGCCGTATCACCGAAAAACAGCCAGAACCCCCCAATAGCAATCACCAGTGACAGAACGCCGACGCCACCCCATAACGCATTGATAAGCATCTGGTCACGCATTTCGCGGCTACTTTCCACGTGCTTTGCCGGGCGGACAACATTATCGCGCACGGGATTCTCATCACCGCCCGCCGCACGGTCTTTTTTACGCGCCTGTTCCCAATAAGCGTCCATCTCTTCCCCCGCCTCTTGCAGTAACGCGCCAGGGTTAGTTTTGGTGCGCCCCTCGTCGAAGGCACGTTGTACAGGGCCGGTTATCTGCGGATAGTAGCTATCCAGCAAGATGAGCTGGCTTGGCGTCAGCGGCTTCCCGGCGATCGCCGCCGCGCGGATTTGCCGCACATCATCCAGAAACGTCTGTAGCGTTTTACGTGGTTCCACAAACAGGGTTAATACTGACGAATCGTTAAATATTCGCGCGTAATGCTGACTAAACTCTTTTTTATCGACCAGCATGACTGCCAGCTCGCTAAAACGCATGCCGCTCAGCGGGTCGTTACGATCGCCCGCCCGCAGCCAGCGCCGAACACGATCGCCGCCGAACTGTTTTTTCAGATGGCTACGTAACCGTGCCGGGTCCGGCCAGGCCTGAGTGACCAGTGAGCGGATAGTCGTTTCCAGCGCGCGCAGCTGCTGCAACCCGTGCTGCTGGTTGTCATTCTGCGTCTGAATCGCGGTGTTATAACTGAGCAGCTTCTGCCTGGCGCGCAGATGCTCAAGCGCACGAATAAAGCGCAGCGCCGCAATCAGTTGATTATCCGTCACGTTTTGCCCTTTCTCATACTGCGGAACGAGCTGCTGCAGGTGACGAAGCTGCAAAGTGAACTGTGTTAATTCTGCATCGTTGAGTTTTAATCGTTTAGCCACCGCGCCCCAGCCACCCAGGTTCAGGCGCGCAACATCCAGTTGTTCAAGAAACCAGCGCAGGTCCTTCCCTTCGTCGAAATGCACGCTCAGTAACAAAAGAATTTCGACAGAGGCCTCGCGAATAACAGCAATGCATTTTTCAAACTGTTCACTCGGACTTCCGGGGAGTGTGCGAGTCATTATTTTCCTTTAAGTACAACTGAAAAAATTAAGTGCCGGCCAACGTCAGCATGTATTTTTTTCTTTATTTATGTGTACTTAGAGAATAGCTCAGGTTTATGACTATTATCAGTGACAGCGGTTTCAACCTCGAAAAAAACAGTGGAATATTCACAATGGTGATGCTTAAAACCCCCCGGCTGATCTGCGACCCGATCACCGAACAGGACTGGCCCTTTTTTCTCGCGCTGCAACAACATCCTGACGTTATGCGTTACGTTGATACCACCCGTACGCAAGAGGACATTCGCCGTGCCTTTACCGCACGTTTACCGCAATGGACGCCGGGCAGCGCTCACTGGCTCTGCTTGCTGGTGCGCGACCGCGAAACGCAAACGCCGCTCGGTGTAACCGGATACATTCACCATGAAGATGACTGCGCTGAAGTGGGTTTCCTGTTTGCGCCTCAAGCGCAAGGCAAAGGCTTCGCGGGGGAGTCGCTTGCCGCGTTATGTGACTACGCCTTTGGTGAAGGCGGGATCAGGCGTCTGTTCGCCACGGTGACCGCAGGCAATGTTGCCTGCCGCCGATTACTGGAAAAAACAGGGTTTATTCTGGAAGGAGAGCTGCGCCAAACTTACCGCCTGGCCGGTGAGTGGCATAACGACTGGATATTTGGCCTGCTGCACCAGGAATATGGCGAAAAAAGCTGATTCGCCAGCATATCTCAGGCTTTCTGCCAGGCTTAAAGGTGTGTACTGACAATATTCAGGAGTGATGATGAAGAAAATTGTGCTGACCGCTTGCGTAGCGGCATTTTTCTCCATGACAGCCTTTGCAGAGGATGCCCCCGGCCTTCAGGCCGATAAAGCGCCGCCGCCGCCGCATCAAATGGAGGATGGCTACCGTGGTATGGAGGATGCGCGCACCATGACCGTCACCCAGGCAAAAGAGCTGCATGACGGCGCGAGCGTATCGCTGCGCGGTAATCTTATTAAAAAAGAAGGCGATAATATTTATACGTTGCGCGATAAAACCGGTGAAATGCAGCTTTATATTCCGGCCGCTGTCTTTGATGGTAAATCCGTATCGCCGGATGAGCTGGTCGGAATTAGCGGTTCGCTGGATAAAAAACAGCAGCCCGTGCACGTAAAAGTTACCCATTTTCAGAAACAATAGTCAGCATTCGCCCGGCAGCACCGCGTCTGCCGGGCGCAACATTTTACAGAAACATACCGCCGGAAACTTCAATGCGCTGCGCGGTCATCCAGCCCAGCTCGTCACTCAAAAGCGCAGCGATAGCGTCGCCAATATCATCCGGTAACCCGGCGCGGCCCAACGCAGTTTGCGAAGCAATGTACTGATTGACCTCCGGGTTATCGCGCACCGCGCCGCCCGAGAAATCCGTTTCGATGGCGCCCGGCGCAATAATATTGACCGAGATGCCGCGCGCACCAAGCTCTTTCGCCTGGTAGCGCGTCAGCACTTCCATTGCGCCTTTAACTGAGGCATAGGCCGCGCGCCCAGGTTGCGTAAAACGCGCCAGACCCGTCGACACATTGAGAATGCGCCCGCCATCTTTCAGCAGCGGCAGCAGGCTTTGCGTCAGGAAGAATGGCCCTTTGAAATGCATATCCACCATCTGATCGAACTGTGCTTCGTTAGTCTCAGCAAACGAGGCGCTAAGACCTGCTCCAGCATTGTTCAGTAAATAGTCAAAACTATCGCGCTGCCAGATATTTTTAAGCTGCTCCTTAAGCCGAACGATAAAATCAGCAAACTGCGTTGTTTCGCCGACATTCAATTGTAATGCCGCCGCTTTCCCGCCATTTTCTTTAATTTCTTCGACAACTTTTTGCGCTTCCTGGGCATTCTGGTTATACGTCAGAATAATACCCGTTCCTTTCGCGGCAAGCTTCAGGGCGGCATTTTTCCCTAAACCGCGGCTACCGCCAGTGATTAAAGCAATACGTTGCGTCATAACGAGCCTCTTTTTACCTAAGTGGGGTGTAAAAAAAGCTTATTAGCTGCATCAGTAACAATAAAGGTGCTAAGTTACGTTTCATTGTTTCGTAAAAAAGAACAATCGGGCAGATTTATGGATAAAATTTACGCAATGCAGCTCTTTATCCGCGTGGCTGAGCTGGAGAGTTTTTCCAGAGCGGCTGACTCGTTAGGCATCCCAAAAGGCAGCGTATCGCGGCAAATCCAGGCGCTGGAAACCACGCTTGGCACGCAGCTACTGCACCGAACGACCCGCCGCGTACAGCTCACGCAGGACGGCATGGTTTATTACGAGCGAGCCAGGGATTTGCTGGCAAATATGGACGAACTTGATGGTTTGTTTTTGCACGATCCCTCAAGTATCAGCGGCCGTCTGCGCGTGGACATGCCGGTGACGATGGCGAAAAACCTGGTCATCCCCCGCTTACCGACCTTTTTGCAACACTATCCGGGTATTGAGCTGGAACTCAGCAGCAGCGATCGGCTGGTGGATATGATTCGCGAAGGTTTTGATTGCGTGGTGCGCGTCGGCACGCTGAAAGATTCCGGTTTTATTGCCCGCCCGCTCGGAAAGCTTTCAATAATTAATTGCGCCAGCCCCGATTATCTGGCGCGTTTTGGCTACCCGGAAAACCTGGACGATCTCTCATCTCATGCCGTGGTGCATTACGCCGCCAACCTGGGCGTGCGCCAGCAAGGCTTCGAAGTCTGGCAGCATAATCAAACACAGTGGATTAAAACCGGCGGCATTCTGACGGTAAACAGCACGGAAACTTATCAGGCCGCGTGCCTGGCAGGGCTGGGGATTATTCAGGTGCCGCGCGTGGGCGTGCGTGAACTGCTGCGCAGCGGAAAACTGGTTGAGATCCTGCCGCAATACCGCGCGCAGCCGATGCCGGTGTCGCTTATCTATCCTCATCGCCGTAACCTTTCTCGCCGCGTGCACCTGTTTATGGAGTGGCTCTCCGGTGTGATGAAGGACTACGTCGACACTCCCTAAGCTATAATTTTTTTATTACCCCTCAGGAAAAGGAAAAAACACCTGATGACGCCGGAAAATCCCGAAAAAAGACCGACGCAAGATTTAGACTTCGAACCCGTCAGGAAGATGGAAGCCTCCCCTTCTGAACCCGCGCAGCCTCCCGCCGCGAAACGCAACAGCGCCGTGGCAAAACTGACCTTCACGGCGGAAAAAATTCAGCGAATCGGCTGGATAGCGCACCTGATCCGCACCGCCGAGCGCTTTAACGATCGAATGGGAAACCAGTTCGGCGCTGCCATTACCTATTTCTCGTTCCTGTCGATGATCCCGATAATGATGGTGTCATTTGCCGCCGCAGGTTTTGTGCTGGCCTCGCACCCGACGTTGTTACAGGACATTTTCGACAAGATCCTGACAAGCGTTAGCGATCCGACGCTTGCCGCGACGCTGAAAAACACCATCAACATTGCCGTCCAGCAGCGTACCACTGTCGGGATTGTCGGGCTGGCGGTGGCGCTTTACTCCGGGGTGAATTGGATGGGCAACCTGCGCGAAGCGGTGCGTGCGCAGTCCAGGGATGTCTGGGAACGAAACCCGCAGGATAAAGAAAAAATCTGGACCAAATATTTCCGCGATTTTATCGCTCTGCTTGGCATGCTGGTCGCTCTGATTATTACGCTGTCGATAACCTCTATCGCCGGGTCGGCGCAGGAGCTGATTATCACCTCGCTGTATCTTGATCATATCGAGTGGCTTAAACCCGCCTGGCGATTAATTGGCCTGGCTATCTCAATCTTTGCCAACTATTTGCTTTTCTTCTGGCTCTTCTGGCGCCTGCCGCGTCACCGTCCACGCCGTAAAGCGCTGTTGCGCGGCACCCTAATTGCAGCCATTGGCTTTGAGGTGATCAAGATGGTGATGACCTGGACCCTGCCCTCGCTGGTGAAATCCCCTTCCGGCGCGGCCTTCGGTTCGGTGCTTGGGCTGATGGCGTTCTTCTACCTTTTTGCCCGCCTGACCCTGTTCTGCGCTGCCTGGATAGCCACTGCGCAATATAAAAACGACATCAGAATGCCGGGCCGTTCACATCAGTAATGCGCGCTCTCGGGCTGAAATTTCAGCCCGATCGTAAATTTCAGCATGAAAATCCAGGTGGTAACTTTTATTTAACCTGAAACCAGTGTTATCCACCAATTATTAAATTATGTGAAGCATTTCATAGAAGATATTTTGCGGGGCCAAAAATTATCCGCTCTTTGCCTGTTTTTTGACCTTTACGCGTTCTGAATCCGGATTGAATTGTCGCTTTTGCTGTGGCTAATATGGTCGTTCGTTCGCCAAAAAATAAGAAAATTCTATGCAAGCTACCGCCACAACTTTTGACAATGAGCAGGAAAATCCCCCGGTTAATTCGCGCAATAAAGTCGTCGTCGCCTCCCTGATTGGCACCGCCATCGAGTTCTTCGATTTCTATATTTACGCCACCGCTGCGGTGATTATTTTCCCGCATATCTTCTTTCCACAGGGCGATCCAACGGCGGCCACGCTCCAGTCGCTGGCAACCTTCGCTATCGCTTTTATCGCGCGCCCCATTGGTTCCGCCGTGTTCGGCCACTTCGGTGACCGCGTAGGGCGTAAAGTGACGCTTGTCGCCTCGTTGCTCACGATGGGGATCTCGACCGTGGTGATTGGTCTGCTGCCAGGTTATGAAACCATTGGCGTGCTGGCTCCGCTGCTGCTGGCGCTGGCACGCTTTGGTCAGGGTCTGGGTCTTGGCGGCGAGTGGGGCGGTGCCGCGCTGCTGGCCACGGAAAATGCCCCGCCACGCAAACGCGCGCTGTACGGCTCGTTCCCGCAGCTTGGCGCGCCGATCGGTTTCTTCTTTGCCAACGGTACGTTTCTGCTGCTCTCCTGGCTGCTGACCGATGAGCAGTTTATGAGCTGGGGCTGGCGCGTACCGTTTATTTTCTCCGCTGTTCTGGTGATTATTGGGCTGTATGTGCGCGTTTCGCTGCATGAAACGCCGGTCTTTGCCAAAGTGGCTGCGGCGAAGAAACAGGTCAAAATTCCGCTGGGCACGCTGTTGACCAAACATGTGCGCGTGACCGTACTCGGCACCTTTATTATGCTGGCGACGTACACCCTGTTTTACATCATGACGGTCTACTCCATGACCTTTAGCACCTCGCCGCAAGGGCTGGGGATGCCGCGTAATGAAGTGCTGTGGATGTTAATGCTGGCGGTGATTGGTTTTGGCGTGATGGTTCCTGTGGCAGGTCTGCTGGCCGATGCGTTTGGTCGTCGTAAAAGCATGATTGTGATAACCACGCTGATTATCCTGTTTGCACTGTTTGTTTTCCCGCCGCTGCTCGGTTCCGGTAGCCCGATGCTGGTGATGGCGTATCTGCTGATTGGCCTTAGCCTGATGGGACTGACGTTCGGGCCAATGGGCGCGCTGCTGCCGGAGCTATTCCCGACAGAGGTGCGTTATACCGGGGCGTCTTTCTCCTATAACGTCTCGTCGATTCTTGGTGCGTCCGTTGCACCTTATATCGCCACCTGGTTACAGGCGAACTACGGTTTGCTGTACGTCGGGATCTATCTGGCGGCCATGGCGGCACTAACGCTGATTGCGCTGCTGCTGACCCATGAGACGAAGCACCAGTCGCTGTAATCTAACGCCCCTCTCCATCACGAAGAGGGGCGTTTTCTTTAGCGCTTCATCTGGCTCAAAATCGTCTGACACTGATTTTGCTCACCTTCCGATGGCGATACCAGCGCCAGCAATGCCGCCGCCGGCGTGACCAGCGTCGCCAGCGCAGCCGCTACCGCGCCACGGGCAATCAACGGCCCGGCTTTTACCCCGGCCTGCGGGTTTTTAAAACTGCCGCGCACATACAAAGGCGAACGCAGCGTCACAATACGCACACCTTTACTTTCCGGGTCGATAGTGAGGTTCAACTGTTCGGACGCAAAGCTTGCGGTGCCGGTCACGTTGATGATGGCGTTTTCCGTATCGAAGGCAAAAATCTGCGGGCGCGCCACGCCATTGACCAAATCCAGGTTGGCGGCCGCACAGTTCACCCGCACTTCATCATCGCCAAAAATCTGCCCAATGATAAAGTTACCGACGTTAAGTCCGAGGATCTCCATCAGGTTACGGCTGACGACACCATCGTTTAACAGCAGTTTCAGGTTGCCATTGCTGGTACCCAATAGCGCCGCCACGGAGTTACCCACGCCGCGAAATTGCGCGTCACCGTTCATCTCGCCGAGGGTTTTCTGCATCAGTTCAACATTCGGCATCAACTCTTTGAGTTTAAGTTTACGCGCCTGAATATCCGCCCGCCCCTGCATCGGTTTTTTGTCTCCTTCGAGATGGATAGTCGAAGAAATCGTGCCGCCAGCAAGACCAAACTTGAGCGGCTGCAGGCGCAGGTCGGCATTTTTCAGGATGATATGCGTAGAAAGATCGCTAATCGGCAACGATGAGCCATGCTCGATGCGGCGGCCTTTAAAACGCACGTCAGCATCCATCACGTCCCATTTATCCGTTTCGAAGCGATCGTAAGGCAGGACTTTATCCGCAGGCTGAGTGGTGTTGGCGGTTTTTTTCTGCTCGGTGCCTTTACCGGAATCCACGCCAATCAGCGGGCCTAAATCCGCCAGACGAAGCTGGCGCGACTCGACATCGCCTTCCAGTTTCGGACGTGGCTTACCGGTGGTGTAGCGCAGCGAGCCGCGAATATCGCTGTCGCCGATGCGCCCTGTAAAGTCGCGATAGTCGTATACGGAGCTGTTTTCTGCATCAATTTTCGCCACCAGATGACCATCGGTCGAAAACGGCGGTGTATCCGGCAACAGCACGCCGGTCAGTTCATAGAGATCGCCAAGCGAATCCCCGCCGAACTTCAGTTGCAAATCGACACCGCCCATTTTCAGCGGATCGTTAATGGTGCCGACAAACGCCACGCGGGTTTTACCGGAGCGGAAATCAGCCTGCACCGGGAACGGCGTGCCGTCGCCGCGCAGGGCCAGCATACCGCCTATTTTCCCGCTACCGCTCAGGGGCTGGTTGTTGTAGCGCCCTTTGGCTTCAAGACCAAAAACATAGTCCCCGGCTTTCACCTTCGGGTCGCTTTTACCGGTGACTTCGCTAAAAGGCAGTGGCTTACCAAGCGGATCGACAACTATTTCAATGTCCGCACGGCTTACGCTGTCGTCGATGGCTATCCGCCCTTTATCGAACAGAATATTATCAAGGCGAAATGACCAGCCTGAAGGCTGCGCGTTGGCCTCTTTGTTCTCGTCGCTGGCGAGATCAAACGTCCAGTTATTTACCTTCTCAGAACGGCGAATCAAGCGTGCGTCGGGCTGCTGGAGCTTGATCCACGGCAGGTAGACCGTTTTGCTGAGCAGTGAAAGCGGTGCGATCGTCGCTTCGACGCGCGGCAGATGCACCATGGTGATTTCCGGGATGTCGGGCGGGTTGCCGAGGATAATATCGTTGGCATGAATGTGCGGCCACGGCACCCAGCTGCGCCAGCCGGTTTCCTCTTTCTGGCGCTCCCATACCACGCCCAAATCTCCCCGAATAGCAAACGGACGGTTCAGTTCCGTAGACACTTTCTCATTGATCGTGGGCTTGAGGCGATTCCAGTCAAACGTAGCGATAATGATGATAGCGACAGCAATCAATACCAATAGCGTCGTGGCGACGGCAATGATCGCTTTACTCGTTTTTGTCATTGTTGTGTCTTCCCTTTTTGTTAGCCTGCTTTGATAAAGATAGTTGAGGCTCGCGGAAAGGGAGACGATTAGAGCGCAAGAACCACGTGTTCAAGCCTTGAGAGAGGAACGGGCCGGGAGAGAAAGTAACCTTGTGCCGCAAAGGCCGGTGATTGCTGAACGTCGCGCCACTCTTCCAGCGTTTCGACACCCTCAACAATCACGCCCTGGCAATAACGGTTCATCAACTGCAACAGCAAGGTGAACAGGTTTTGCCCCTCCGGGGTTTTGCGCAGCATGATAAACAGGTCACGCGCGACTTTAATATAGTCATAACGCACTTCACTTAACGCCGAAAAGTTTGCCATGCCGGTGCCAAAATCATCCAGCCACAGCGGGCCGATTTCGCTTATTGAGGCAAACGTGGAGTCCTGCGGCAGGCGGATGTGTTCAACCAGTTCGAAGCGCACCCACGGTTGCGAATCCACCAGCGCCATCAATTCTGTGTTCTGGCGCATAGCCAGTAGCGTGGGGCCATCCACATTCACGGACGCCAGCACATCGTGCTGGAGAAAGAAGTCCCGTTGCGCCGCCAGCAGGCTGACCTGCTCGTGCACCACATCCACACGCTGATGAACAGGCACTTTAGAGAAATAACGATCGGGGGCAATGCGTTGTTCAGGGTTTGCAGGGTGAGTCACAATGGTCAGCACTTCTATCGCCATCAGCCAGCCATCGGTTTTATAAATCGGCTGGTAAGTATAAGCACGTTCACATTGCAGCCAGTAACGACGCTCCTGCAAGCTTTCAATGCTCGCCGGAATGTTTAGCTGCTGGATGACCTGCTTTAACTTCATTTCTGCTGTCCTGTTGATGGGATGGCCGGGGACGCCTCGTCACAAAGTTATCGGCCCGTGGTGTGATAACTTTATGTTCAACCGGAAAGCAAAAAATAAAAACAGCGCAGCGGAATCTGCAAGGAATACGCTTTAGCTCAAAAAAATACTGGAACGATGTTTTAATATGGTTGACCACGTAGCACCGGCAACGCAAACTACCGTTAATTAATTAAATGGGTTGATGTCTATGTCCAGGAAAATTGCCGTCATTGGCGAATGCATGATCGAATTGTCGCAAAAAGGCGCTGAAGTTAACCGTGGCTTTGGCGGCGATACTCTTAACACATCCGTTTATATTGCCCGCCAGGCCGATCCGGCTGCGCTGTCCGTACATTATGTTACCGCGCTGGGTACCGACAGTTTCAGCCAGCAGATGATTGATGCATGGCATGCAGAAAATGTGGATACCAGCCTGACGCAACGGATGGAAAACCGCTTGCCGGGGCTTTATTACATCGAAACCGATGACAGCGGCGAGCGCACGTTCTACTACTGGCGCAACGAAGCCGCCGCGAAATTCTGGCTGGAGAGCGAGCAGGCCGATAGCATCTGTGAAGAGCTGGCGACCTTCGATTACCTGTATCTCAGCGGTATCAGCCTGGCGATTTTAAGCCCGGACAGCCGCCATAAGCTACTGTCGCTATTGCAGGAGTGCCGGGCCAACGGCGGCAAAGTCATTTTTGACAACAATTACCGCCCGCGCCTGTGGAACAGCAAAGAAGAGACGCGCCTGGTGTATCAGCAAATGCTGGCGTGCACGGATATCGCCTTCCTGACGCTGGATGACGAAGATCTGCTGTGGGGCAAACAGCCGCCGGAAGTGGTTATCGAACGCACTCAGCGTGCCGGTGTAAAAGAAGTGGTTATCAAGCGTGGCGCAGATTCCTGCCTGGTAGCCATCGCCGGAGAAGCGGTGATTGACGTACCGGCCGTGAAGTTGCCGAAGGAAAAAGTGGTGGATACCACCGCAGCAGGCGACTCTTTTAGCGCCGGTTATCTGGCCGTGCGTCTGACTGGTGGAGAGGCTGCCGATGCGGCAAAACAGGGTCACTTGACCGCCAGCACGGTGATTCAGTACCGTGGTGCCATTATTCCTCGCGAAGCGATGCCAAACTAATCATTAGCCGGTTTACTTTATATCAGAGTAAATCGGCCTTTATTTTATTTATTTACGCTTACACAACTATATACTACTTCTGATCAACATATTTCCTGATCACATATTAATACCCGTCAAACAACCGTTGCAGATATTATTATGGATATATATGGATATGATAGAGACCAGAAAGGAATACCCTGATTTAACCGACGTGATATCGCACAGCACTCTCCCTCCGGACACACAAAATAATTATGAATCACAATGGCAGCAATGGAAAAATAACGCACCACATGGCAGTGGAGAATTCCGGGATATCGCTGTAGCAAGATTACAGGCCTGCATGAATAATAAAACACCGACACTTGATTTATCAGACCTGGGCTTACGTTGTTTACCTGAAATATTACCCTCTCATATTATTTCACTCCTGCTAACCCACAACCCTCTTATTAAACTTCCTGAAAACTGGCCTGACTCTTTGCAACATATTTGGCTCGACAGCGGTACTGTATTCCAGCCGCATCTGGCGGCAGCGCTTTCTGCTCCGGATTATCGCGGGCCAAAGGTTTATTTCAGCAACGAAAGCGAAGCCGCCGGGAATAGCTATCCTGCGTTTACGGAAACTGAAGCCGAGTGGTTGCTGGTGCAACATAACGGGCGGCAGGTTCAGCAGGCTGTGGAGCGCGCCATCGCACAAAACCAGCAGTCACAGACCTTCTGCCCGGCCCGTCCGTTGCTGCGAGCCACCGGTTTTCTGGCAGGTCTGGCGCTGGCCGGGGGTTTAGGGACCTGGTTTTACAACCGCTGGAGGTCGCCCGCTGCGGGTGATGGCGCACAGAACGATATTGCGCTCAGGCATTATGATGGCATGCCCGCTGCGCAGGCGCTTATCGACAATGCGTGGGTATCGACCACCGCGGAGCCCGTCACGTTATCTGAAGAACAAGCGATTGAGCATGAAGTCATTGATTTTCTAAATAATGAGAATGGCAGTTTCGACGGCGGAAAACCGCGCAAAGAAGCGCTAATCGCGACGCTCGCCGTGTGGCTTTTTCCCACCGGGCAGCCCTACGAAGCAGAAGATAAAGTGATTAAGCTTGCCGGGAGAATCCTTTACGGCGCCGGGCGTTATGGCGGCAAACCTGGCGAGGCGCTGTCTGCCTCGCTGGCAAAAGCCGTTATCCGTAACTGGGTATTTAACACAATTCTCGGCGCGCGTCTGCGGGATTATATTGCCGGTAAAATCGTGGCCGATAAATACCCGACCTATTTTACGCTCAGCAGCCTTACTCATTTGCTGTCATTACCTAAGCTTCATACCGCAGGTTTGTTGTTTGCCAACAATGTGCCGCCCGCAATGTGGGGAAACCTGAATGCTATGTGGCACACTTTTTTGCGGGAAGAGATTCCTGCCATTGATGATGCTGAATATAAAGAGGCGGGAACATGGTCGCTGGCCGACTATAATTTTCTCGCGTTTAGTACCGGTGCAGATTATCTCGCGGACCTGGGAAATATTAAGCAGTTTAACCTGTCGGAAATCGCCACCGTTGGTGCTTCAATTTGGGGAAAAATGGCAAGCGAAGGCGCCAGCGCGGATATGCTGCCTTATCTGGTGACGCCATCGTTATGGTTTGTTGCTCAGACAAAGCCAGATACTGTGCAAAAAATGCTTACTGAGAAAAAGCCCTGGGCGCAAAGTGTGGTTTTAGACGCGCTGGCGGGCTGGAAAAAGGCACAGCAGCGAGCCGACAAAATTGAAAAGCACGTTAACGCTTATCAGGAAGCGTTAAATTTATGGCGCAGCAAAGGCCAACTGGCGGATACTATTATCGCCCGGTGCCCGATAAGCGCTATTTTAGTTTACCGTGATGACAGGCATAACCCGCAAAATGAGCGCGAAGAAGCGTGGAAAAAAACCGTGCGCGAGGGCGCAAAAGAACGCTATTTATGTTGCAATACGCCGCCCTGCAAACGTGATGACGTGCCAGGCTCGCTGAGTGATGAATATAAAAAAATCACCAGAAACGTTGCGGATGCTTATCAGAAACTGGATGAAATATTATTAGACCACACATTAACCTCGGCGCAGAAAGATGAGGCGGAGTTTATATATTCTGACGATGCCGTCCTGCACCCTGCTTATTTACATATGCGTACTAAAAAAACACCCTTTGCAGGTATGGGGGGCGTGGCTTATAGCGGTGATTTTTCCATAGAAACAGACCATGCCGATCTTTTTGCGGTAAAAAATAAAAATGAGGAGCGTATTTACGCACTTAAACGAGGAGAGAGTGTTAATAGCGGATACACGCTGCATAGAATAAACAGGGATATTGATTTATATATCAAAAACGGCATCCTCAGCCATAAGCATTTATGGAAAAACTATCAACAAACAGACGGTAAAATAGTCGCCGGTGGGTATGAATTTAGTTTTGCTGTTTCGGTTAATCCACACAGTAAATTGAGTCTTAAAAAAACAGGGAGCAACATTTTTATTGGCAGCTTTTTCAGCCAGCAGCACGGTAATAGCTTCTACGACACGCTTTATCAGGCAGGCCATGATTATTCCGGCACTGAGAAAATATGGCATGCGGTAAAACACATCATTCCTTTTTATGATTGCATAGACGGTGTTTCAAGCGGCGATAGTTTACAGATAGCCCAGGCGCTTCCCTCCTGCATGCTGGACGCGCTTGCGTTTGTGCCGGTAATAGGCCAGGCCGCCGCGCTGGGCGGGAAATATGGCATGAGCCTGGCGCAGGGTATTCGTCGCGGCGTATTTAAAGCAAGCCAGGGCGCATCCTCTGCGGCCATCGCCGCCAGCATGTCGAAAGGTATTGCGCTGCCCACCAGCGCACAGATTCAAAACCTGTTGAAAAATAGCCTGCGCGCAATGGACCCTGGCTTTGAACTGCTGTGTAAAGGCAGCGTGATGGCAGGAAAGCTTATTGCCGGCGTCAGCGATGCCGCCCTCGCAGCCAAACTGAACGCCGCTGCTACCACCAAAGAAGCGGCACAAAAAACGACCTATCTAACAGCAAAACTCCCTGATAATGGCCCGGAGGTGAGCGTTAAAAAACTGGAAAACGACTTCTACGTTATCGTTAACCCGCAAACAGACGAAGCGTTCGGAAATTATTATCATCTTAATGATGGCGAGCTTAGCCAGGTAGATATTCGCTATCACTTACCGGAAGACCCACAGCCTTCAGGCTCCCGGCCCAAACGCCCTAAACTGGACCCGGAATCTGCTCACGGGCAAGCCCCCGCATCGGCAAATTATAATCAGTTGCCGCCTCCAGCCAACAATGTTGAGTACTGGCGTTCAGTGCAGAGAATAACAGAAGAGCCGGTCGATCTGACGCTACCGAAAGAGAGCCATACAGAGATACAGAAACTGGAGCGCTTTTTACCGCTGACAGTGCCGCCGGACGGAAGCGTGGAGGGTGCCACTGATGCAGCCACAGCGTTGATGGATTCGATATTATCTCCCCATTTCTGGCGCGCCTGGGCAGGTACAAAGGCAAAACCCGACGACGATATTCCGCCTTATATTGCACAGTTGCGCTTAAAACTTGAGGAAAATATCAGAGCAAGCAGCATGGCCCATGTACTCGTGCGAAATAAGCTATGGAGCCTTCAGCACCATGAGCAGTTAATAAATACGGATGTTGGACAATATCTTTCCGGCATACTGGATACGCACGAACCCGCGGTGATAAATGAAGCCTTTAAAAGACTTATGTTAATTGTAGAGCGTGGAGATGTATTTTTAAATGCTTCAAAAGATGTTGATTATAGTAATTTCATTATTATTTCAACCGACCATATCCCCGATTCTGTTGACGCTGAAAAATATATATCGCCATTAGATAAAGAGTCGCTGATAAATTCTCCCGTCGCGTTTGTTATGATTCCTGACCCGGAAAAACGCATCTTTATTAATGCAGAGCGTTATCAAAATGCGTTTCTCGATAGTGAACTTGTCTGCGGGGGAGATAAATTCAAGGTTCAGCTGGTTTCAGTTGATGAAGGCACAGCAAAAAAAGAGGCCGCCGGTGAAGATGCAGCGAAAAAAGAGAGTGACGATGAAGGTGAACTTTATGAAGATATAATTGAAGAGATCAGTGATGATGAGCCCCCCGAGCTAAATTACGCGAGCCGACTTTCCGACGATCTTAATCATGAAATAACGCATATCACTTCGAATACCGGTGATATGTTCTCCTATTATTTTCCCCCAAAAGGGCAATTACACAACGGGCAAGATCTACTTGACGTTTTTATTGAAAATCTCGATCCGCGAACTGAAGACAGCGAAATCCCAATGCTTTTTGAAAAGAAAAACTTCATCGACTTTGTGGAACAACTTCGCCATGCGCAAGGTATTGATGGAGAATTATCTCACCCGGCAGTCATTCACTCGATTTCAACCGATCCTATGTTATTTGCAAATATCTTGATGAATGATGCCGAAATCCTGTCAACCATCATCCGCGATCTCGCGGAAGGGCGCGCTTTTGATGCCCAGGTACGCTTCAGGCGCGCTATTGCATCCGCAAAGAAACCGCACGCGAACAGTGACGCTATTTACCAACACAGTGTCATGACGCTGGTTGCGCGCCAGGCTATCAGCAGCACATTGTAACCATTGGCGCTGAGGCACTACGCCTCAGCGCTTAAAGGATAGGATTTACTGCTGCGGCGGGATATCCGACACATCCGGGCGCACATCGTCACTCCCCGCAGGAGCGCCAGCGGCTGGCGTTACAGGCGACATAATGCTGTCCCAGGTTGCCTGAAGTTCCTGCATATTAAATTCAGGCTCGCCTTTGGGCTGCAATAAGATAAGCGCCATATCCTGCGACAGCTGCTGATGCAAATCGCGGTTCAGCATTTCTGGCGTCAGGCTATCGAGGAAACTTTTGCGCAGGTTCTGATATTGTTCCGGCGCGATATCCACCACCTGATTTGCCAGCGAGCGCATCCGCTGGCCGATAAGAATATCGGTGCCGGTGCGTGCATAGGTGGCAAACAGCTTCTGCAGTTCCAGATGTTTTTGTGCGATAAGCGCCTTAAACTCCTCTTCCGGCAGGCCGTTATCCCGCACTTTCGCCAGCTCGCGGGCAATCATGCCGGTGTTGGCAATAAGCCTGTCGTTTGGCGAATCCAGGTTGATGGCGCACTGGGCGCGCTGAAAGAGCACCCGGCAGTCAAAACCGAGGCCAGGGTCTTTAGCATTATTCTTCGTCAGATTCTGCTGGATATGCCAGAACAACGCTTCACGCGCTAAATCCGCGCGCCAGTAACGCTCCAGCGCCGCCGACTCGCGGATGGGCTGCCAGGCGGAATCCCACATAATCTGCAAACGATCCTGAGAAACCGCGTCCGTTGGCAGGCTCACCGGCTGGCGCGGCAAAGGAGACAGCGTCGGTACCGGTGCAGGCGTTTCGCGCTTCCCTTTTAGCTCGCCAAAGGTTTTATTAATCTGCTCTGCAACTGCGCGGCTATCAACGTTGCCCACCACGATAAGCGTCATCGCGTCCGGGGTGTACCATTTCTCATAGAAATCTTTGACCTGCTCCGCATCCATCGGCTCTTTCGGTGCCTGCGCCGGATCGTGACCCAACAGCGGAGAACCTTTCAGGCGGTAGCGCCACCAGCTATCTTTGGTATCACCCGGCCAGGTCGCCACCATATCGTTACTGCTCAGGGCGTTATCGATGGTTTCTGACGAAATGGTCAGCTTGCCCGCCGCATCGGCAAGATACACCAGCGCTTCTTTAAGCAGGTCGTTGCGGTTATTCGGCAGGCTCAGGTTGAACTGCGTGTATTCATAGGAAACCACTGCGGGCGGCAGAGGACGTTTAGGATCGATGCCCTGCTGCCAGAGGGAGCGTACCTGTGCAGGATCGAGTCGGCCACTATGGGTAAGTGCAATGCGCGGAATAAAGTGACTAAAGCCGCTCTGCTGTGTGCTTTCGCTGAGCGACCCGGTTTTAACAGACAGGCGAACTTCAATGCGATCGCTTGGGCGTTGCGGTGTGGCTAAAACCTGCCACTGAAAACCATTTGCCAGTGAACCCTGTTGCCAGGCAGGGTCTGGCTGGAGCGCATCTGCCTGCACATAACCGACAGCCGCCAGCATCAGCAAACCGCCTGTTACTAATCGTATTTTTGTGCCCTGCATGTGAACCCCTAATCAACATTCCTGGTTAAAAGTCAGCCCGCATAACGGGAGCTGAAATAGACGTCAAACACTTCGCTTTTAGACCGCAGGAAAAGCAAATCGTCACCGCGCAAAGCAAAATATTCCGTGAATTCATCACGAAATGTGACGTGAATGAGGGGACATTATGCGCAGGCAACCGTAGCCCCACAAGGGACTACGGGTTTAACAGGCGAAATTATGAAGACATTTCCTGGGTTTTGCCGCGATCTGCACGGTTATTGAGCGTATCAACCAGCTGTTTCTGATCCAGCTCCTTCACCCACTTGGCAACAACAATCGTGGCGACGCCGTTACCGACCAGGTTGGTCAGCGCACGCGCTTCTGACATAAAACGGTCGATGCCCAGAATCAAGGCCAGGCCCGCGACCGGCAAATGCCCGACGGCTGAGAGCGTGGCGGCCAGTACGATAAAGCCGCTTCCGGTCACGCCTGCGGCCCCCTTCGAGGAGAGCAACAGCACCACCAGCAGCGTTATCTGATGGACGATATCCATATGGCTGTTCGTGGCCTGGGCGATAAACACCGCCGCCATCGTCAGGTAGATAGAGGTACCGTCCAGGTTAAAGGAGTAACCGGTTGGAATGACCAGCCCGACCACCGATTTACGACAGCCGAGGCGCTCCATTTTCTCAAGCATACGCGGCAGCGCAGACTCAGAAGAAGAGGTTCCCAGTACGATCAGCAGCTCTTCACGGATATAGCGGATAAATTTAAAAATATTAAAGCCGGTGGCTCGCGCGATACTGCCCAGCACGACAACCACAAACAGGATACAGGTGGCATAGAAACAGATGATCAGCTGACCAAGCTGTACCAGCGTACCGACACCGTATTTACCAATGGTGAAGGCCATCGCGCCAAACGCACCAATCGGCGCAAGGCGCATAATAAAGTTAATGATGCCGAAAATGACCTGCGAAAAACTTTCGATAACGTTGAAAATCAGCTGGCCTTTATGGCCCAGTCGATGCAGGGCAAAACCAAACAGCACGGCGAACAGCAGCACTTGCAGGATGTTACCGCTGGCAAACGCGCCAATTACGCTTGCGGGGATAACATCAAGAATAAAGGCAATCACCCCTTGTTGCTGTGCCTGCTCGGCATAAACCGCAACGGCTTTCGCATCAAGCGTTGCCGGGTCAACGTTCATCCCGGCGCCAGGTTGCACCACGTTAACAATAATCAAACCAATGATGAGCGCCAGCGTACTGACGATTTCGAAGTACAGCAGTGCAACCGCTCCGGTGCGACCGACCGCCTTCATGCTTTCCATGCCGGCGATACCGGTGACAACCGTACAGAAGATAACGGGAGCGATGATCATTTTGATGAGCTTGACGAAGCCATCACCAAGCGGCTTCATCTGCTCGCCTATTTCAGGGTAGTAATGGCCAAGTAAGATACCGATGGCTATCGCTGTCAGGACCTGAAAATAGAGACTTTTAAACAGGGAGGTTTTCATAAGGTGTCCTTGAAATTAACCTCAGGCTTTATAGGGTTTTCGGTTAGCCTGCGGTTTCAAAATAACACCCGTCAAACACGACAGAAATATATCAACCTCAAATACGCAACAACAATGTTAAAAATTTGAACTGACTCGCACAATGCCGTAACAAGTTACCGGTTTTCAGCATTATCTAATGGGGAAAAGTAGCGTCTTTCGAACTCTTCTGCAGGCGAGGCCTGGGCAAACAGAAAACCCTGCGCGATTTCCACACCGGCCTGAGCAAGCCAGCTACGCTGCGCCTCGTTCTCTACGCCCTCGGCAATAATTTGCAGGTTCAGGCTGTGCGCCATAGAGATAATCGCAGATACCAGCTGGCTATCCTGCGGCAGCCCCTCGACAAAAAGCTTGTCAATTTTCAGCACATCTATCGGCAGCGACTTCATATGGTGCAACTGCCGCAGCCCGGCATAGCCCATACCGAAGTCATCCAGCGCAATACGCACCCCGGCTTCACGCAGCGGGCGCAGGATAGCCATCGCCGCCTGCGGATCGTCAATATGGCGGCTTTCTGTGATTTCAAGGATAAGCGTACCCGGCGCGATACGATAACGGTGCAGCAGCTCAAGCATGCTCGCCACCCCGTTTTGATGCTTCAGTTGCAGGGCCGAAAGATTCACCGACAACGGCAACATGATGCCGCGCGCCTGCCACGCACTGAGCAGGCGGCAGGACTCCTCCAGCACCCAGTCGCCCACGGTAATCATCAAACCGCAGGCCTCAATGCGCTCAATTAACCCCTCCGGCAGACCCCAGCTGCCGTCCAGCTGCTGCATACGCAACAACGCTTCAGCACTCACCACCTCGCCGCTGGTCATCGCCACCTGCGGCTGAAGCCAGACGGCGAAACGGCGCTGTTCGAGCGCGTTAAGGATATCGCTCTCCTCGGTGAGACGTTGCTGGGCCAGCTCCATCTGCTCAGGATCGAAGAAAGCTATCTGATTCTTCCCTTTGCGACGCGCACTCAACGCCGCAGACACCGCCCGATGGTAGAGCTGCCCGGTATTCAGGTCGCCGGAGAACATCGCCACGCCAATGCTGGCAGCGGGGCGCAGTTGTATACCCTGGAGCGGCACGCGCTCATTAATCACGCTCAGTAACTGCTGACCCAGGGTGATGGCGTGCCAGGGTTCAGTGACACCGTTGGCGATAATCGCAAAATCGTAGGCGCTGACCTGCGCCAGCACCATACGCGGCGAAAGCACAGATTTCAGCTTCTCCACCAGCGTCAAAAGCAGCATCTCGCGCTGGGTTTCCTGCAACACGCTGGCGGTATCTTGCAGGGTTTCGCAGGCGACGATAAGCAGCGCCGTCGGCTTTTGCCGGGCAAGGGTTTGCTCCAGCAGCGCCAGCAAAAACGCTTTGTTGGGCAGCCCGGAGACCGGAAATTGCGTCGACTGGAGATTAAGTTCTTCATGCTGGCGCAGCAATATTTGCTGGTTACGGTTATAGCTGCGCACCAGGATACCAATTTCGTCATCATAATGGTGGCGGGGCAGCGCCAGCTGATGCCCGACGTGATCTTGCGCCGGTAAGTCGTTTAGCTCACGGGCAATGCGCCGCAGCGGATGCACCACCAGCCGGTTGATACACCAGGTGAGCGCTACGGTGATCATCAGCGTCAACAGTAAGTAAGCGGTTACTAACGTTGAAAGCGTGCTGATGATAAATTTATATACGCGATACGAGTCAGCCTGTAACACCAGGTAAGCCAGCGGCTGCGGATTAACGGGCCGCTCCAGCGAGTAAATAGGCAGCGAGATCTGGATAGGCAGCTCGAACATGCGGGTGATCATCACCGGAACCGGACGTTCCGGGATAAAGCGCATGCGCAGCGCCTGAAACTGGTTCGGCAGCACCACGTCGGCACGGCTGACCACACCGGCAGGATTGATTTGCTTAAGAATTGTCTCTGCTTCCGGGATGTCGCCTTTCAGAATTGACGCCGACAGCGGTTCACGTACCGAGCGGGCGATACTTTCCAGTTGCGTAGCCGTGTTGTAACGATTCTGCTGCAAGAAGTGAAACAGCAGAATCACGCAAAAAACAAAAACAAACACCATCGACACGGCGGCAACCATGGCCATTTGTTTAATGGTTAAAGAACGGCTAACACGCAAAATCACTCTCCAGAGGTACGATAAGCGCAGTGTGAATAAACGACAACTCTGCCGGCAGAGTATACTCGAAAGCGGTACTGTTGAGACAGGCGAGTATATAGATTGTAGCGGTTCGCCTGGTAAGCGTGAGGCAGCGAAATAAGAATTTGATTATAAAGAAATTAACCGCAGAATATTGGTGTAATACGCTGCGGGCTACCACCAGGAATTTTCCTCTTTTTACCAGTCAGCGTAAGGCGTTAGCGTTTGTGGCGGCAAATCCATATCCCCCTGCCAGCCTGCCTGCGAATAACGCACAAAAATCATCCCGTGGCTTGGGGTGTAATCTTTCGCCTGCTGAATGTCCACGCCAGCGCCAATTGACCAGTTAGCACTCAGGCGACGCTCCACCAGCACCCGGGCGGTATAACCAATACCATGAGAGCTGCTGCTCGAACTGGCGGCGTCTTTATCGGAAAACATCGGTTCGCCATCGGGGAAAAACTGGTTCTCCGGGATCAGGTTTTGTAGCGGATAGCGCTTGATACCGTTGGTTTTCGAGCGCGACCAGGACGCTGAACCGCCCAGCTCCCATGACCAGTTTTCCGTGCGCTTACGCCACATCACCGGTAGCGAAAAAGAGAGATACTGCTGCGGGCTGTAGTAGCCTCCCTGCCCCAGTGTGTACTCACTCAGGTCTTTATCGTAGTGCCACACCATATTGTTAAGACCAATGGTCAGGCGCTCATTGTCTTTGTTGATAAGCTTGTAGTAATAGCCCGTCATCCAGCGCACGCGCCAGTTATCGGCCACATTTTTACCGGTAATCGAGTCAGCATTCAGGCTCGACCACACACCGTTGGCCTCCCCTTTGTCATAACTGATGCTGACACCGCCGCCGGTCGCGCGCACGCCGCCCCAGGTGGTGCCGGTGTTGGTATCTTTTTGCCCGCCAAATGCCAGCAGCGAACTGGAAATCGGTCGCCGGTGCGCGTTAACTGTATAACCTATCGGCCCCAGATCGCCGCTATAACTCAGCCCGCCCACCACATCGACCACATCAAAACCCATCGGAGTGGTACCAAGATCCGCAGCCCAGGTCTGGTTTTGCCAGCCGACAGCGATGCTTGCGCCATGTGCGGTCTGGCTGGTCGCGCCCCGACACGGTGTCGCGGAGCAGGTTCCCCAGTTCGGGTCATAGGTGCCATCGGTCGTCGCAAAGCTGCCCGCATCCATATTCACGGCATCGGTACGGAAAAACATGCGCCCGTCTGCCAGCGGCGCATCGGCCTGCAGCATCGTGGTGTGGGCTTTCAGATCAGAATAGCCGCCGGTACCGCTGGAGCCCCAGTACTCATGTTGCAGCGTGACATTAATATCCTGCTGACGATAAAGACTCGCCGCATCGCTGCGCACGCCGCGCCTGAGCCAGTCATCCGTGGCGTCATTGCGCGTTAAGCGCGTAAAGGTGTCGTTATCCGCCGGGCGCGTGGTTGCCACACCCGAAGCCACCATCGCGTCGTTGTAGGTGTCCAGCGCCTGCTGCGGTTCGCCAGCCCACACCTGAAAACGTGCGGCATCGCGCAGCACCAGCGCGCTTTCCATTGAGGGCGGCTGCGATTTGGCCTGCGGCACAATCGTGCTGAAGATTCGCTGCGCGCTGGCCGTGTCGCCAAGCGAGGCTTGCACCAGCGCCACGCGGCGCTGCGTATTAATAGAAGCCGGTTCTGTTTGCGCAGGCGGCAGTTTTGCCAGCTGCGCCCGCGCCGCCATGGCGTTGCCATCAGCGACATACAGTTCGGTAAGGCCGAGCAATGCGTCCGGGTTTGCCGGTTCGCGTTCCAGCGTCCGGTTGTAAAACTGCTGCGCCCGCGCGTTATCTCCACGCTGCTGCGCCCAGTCGGCAAGCGTTAAATCGAGGCGTGTGGAGACCGGTTGCGCGGCTAACAGCGCTTCGCCTTCCCCTTCACGCCCGCTGTCACGCAGGCGGTTAGCATTATCCAGCACCTGATTGGTTTGCAGCCGGTTCACCAGCTCCTGGATATTGCTGTTCCACTGCGCTTTCGGCAATCCGTTCAGATGATTCAGCGCCGCCAGTTGCTGATTATTGCCCGACAAATAAAGGCTGTAAGCATAGACCTGCTCAGGATCGGCAGGCTTTTGTACCACCAGGCGGTGCATCTGCGAGTCCGCCTCGCCCGGCCGCCCGGCCTGGCGTAAATCGCTGGCCAGCCGGTAGGTTATCCATACGCTGCCGGGGTCGAGCGCCAGCCGCTGGCGCTGTAGCTCTGCCGCCTGCGACCACTGCCCTTTGTCTTCCAGCGCCTGCGCTTGTTGCGCCAGCCGAGCGATGGTCATGCTGCGTTCAATATCTTCGATACTGCGGCGTTGGCTGGCAGAGAGCGACTGAATAAAGCTCTCGGCTTTTTCCGGCGACTGCTGGCGGTAGAGGTTCGCCAGCCCGCGCACCGCGTTGCTGTTATCGCTGTCCATGCGGAGCGCCTGGCGATAAAACCGCTCTGCCACCGCGTTATCTTTACGCGCCAGCGCCGCATCGCCCAGCCCGAGCACCGCATAGCTGTCGCTATCGTCCGTGTTACGTGCCTGTTGATAGGCGCGCTCCGCCTGCGCCGGATTATTAGCCTTTAAAGCCGCATCGCCCTGCTCAATAAATAACCAGTAGCGATTCACCTGAAGCAGGCTTTCCCATTTGCTGCGGCTGCCGCTGTTCGGGTCCAGCGCAATCGCTTTTTCCAGCAGAGGAACCGCGCGGGCGCGATTACCGCTCTGCGAGTACGCCTGGCCCAGCGCGCCGATGGCTTCGCTGTCGCTTTGGTTAGCGTTCACCGCCTGTTGCAGCTCGCCAACCGCCTGCGCGCCTTTACCGGCGCTCACCGCCGCAATGCCGCGCGAGCGGGCGCGAAATGCCGGGTCAGCCAGTTGCTTTTGCTGGCTTGCCAGCAGCGTGCGCGCACTATCAACCGTGTCGCCTTCGCTGAACACCGTTAAAAAGCGCTGAAGTGCCGCCACGCTGGCATCGCTGACCGGCATGTCCTGTATCTGTTGATACCAGAGGCTCGCCGCCGCTGCGCGACCGCTATTGGACTTCGCCATCTGCTCAAGCACTGCGTAGCCTTCCGCATTACGCTCGGTACTAAACAGCAGTTGTGCCAGCGTATTTTGCAACTGCGCGTTGCCGGGGTTAGTCACATTCAGCGCTTTGAGTTTGCCAATGGCTTCATTACGCCGCGCCGGGACTTTGGCCACCACCGACCAGTATTCCACCGCCAGATCGCCATCCGGCTGATTGCCTTTAAACAGTGCTTCATAGGCAGCGATCGCTTCCGGTGCGTGGCCCGTTGTGGCCTGCAAACGCGCCTGTTGCAGCGCCTGACGCCCTTCGGCACCCGAAAGGGTCATGGTAATGACGGAGGATTTATAGGCGCTGGACTCCGGTGCCAGTTGCGCCATGCGGTCGAGCTGTTTTTGCGCCCCGGCGTTATCGCCCTGGCGCAGCAAGTAGCGAAAACGCGCGGCGATCACCTCCGGGTTGTCTGCATCAATCAATTCGAGGCGATACAGAGACTGGCGCACCAGATCTTCACGTTTGGTTGCTTCGCCAAGACGCACCTGCTCCAGCAGCTGTTGCTGTGCAGTGGGTTCGGCTGCGCGCGAACCGGGCGTCAGCGCAAGGCCGAGTGAGAGACAAAGCAAACTTAGTGTGAACTTGTGCATTCCTGGCCCCAGTCTGGTTGTAGCTCACCACGAGGGGTGAAACGAAAACGGTGCTGATCCCAGCCTTGCCCGAACAAAGTCAGAACAAAGCTGTAGTAGGCATCGCTGCCGGGAAAATGGTCAGCAACCTTCTGGCGCTGAATTGCCAGCGCGTCACTATTCTGTAAAAAGGGCAGCATCGCCGCAGCGAACCCCACCGGGCCGTTGCCCTCGACCTTGCCTGTCGCAATGCTGGCCTTTTCCGGCACGGCATTGTTTTTTATCGTTGCCGTCGCCATCGGTTTAAATTTTTCCAGCAGGCGCGCTTTTTGCCCGTCGCTGCCGTGCATCATGCCGACCCACAAATAGACGCGGATAGCATCATAGCTACCAATAAGCGGCTTTTCGGGTTTCAATTGCCAGCCTTTATCTTTTTGATAACTCACCCAATCCGGCGAAAAGCCTTTCGGAGTGGTCTCCAGCAGCAGCCGGAGGTTGGTTTCGCGAAGCGTTGACCAGGGCGCACCAAAACGGGTGAAATAATTCGCCAGCTGCGGCGGCAGGTAGCTTGGGTTAAAACGCCAGAGCGCAGGCTCGGCGAAGCCCACTTTGCCAGGCAGCAGCATGGAGCCCAGCCCCGGCACATTGACCACTTCTTCTTGCGCGATACGGGTAAGCAGCGCTTTGCCCAGCGTGGTGTAGCGCGCCTCTTTCCACAATCGTCCGGCTTCCAGCAAAGACCAGGCAATCCAGATATCCGCATCCGAGGCCGAGTTGGTGTCCAGCACCGTCCAGCTGTTATCGTCCTTTTTCCCCCAAAGCCAGGCGGGAAGGTGAGCACCCAAATCCCCTTGCGCGAGGTTGTTTTGCGTCCAGTTCAACAGGCTGTCAAACGCGGGCCTGTCATTCGCCGCCAGCGCAAAAAACAGCGCATAGCTCTGGCCTTCGGAGGTGGTAATTTTGCGCGCGTCGCTGGGGTCGATAACCCGCCCGCCGTCGCTGATATAAGCCTGTCGGAATTGCTCCCAGGCAGGCCACGTGCAGGCGGCGTGGCTATTTAGCCCCGCCAGCAGCAGAGTTATCATTAACATCCAGCGTAGCGCGCGCATCATTTATTTCTCACGGTCCGGGTCGAGGCGACGGCGGCTGATAATTCGCAGCAAGCGCCACAGCACCCATGCCAACAACACCACGCTGATAGCCGCCAGCACGGCCAGCAGCACCGGATGGTTCGCCATCGCATACCAGATGCGCTCAAACCACGGCAGGTGGCCCACGTAGTAGATATCCCCCACGCGCAAGCTGTTTACGCCGGACTCACGAATGACCGCCACCGAACCAAAAATCGCCGCACGCTTACCGCTATCGTTAATCGCTTCGTTGAGTAACTCATAGCCGCGCGGGCTGTCAGCCAGCAGCGCGATGACGCTGCGCTGATCGTTGTACGGTGACTGGAAGCCGATAACCGCCGCCATCGGGCCGCCGGAACCGATCGTCGTTTGTGCTCCGGCTTGCTGATCGGTCGCATCAGGCGAGATAGACGGCAGCGCCGCCTGGCGCAGCGGTGTTTTCACCCAACTTTGTGCCGCTTCCACCAGCAGATCGATGCGCTTGTCATCTTTTAACTGCGTCGGGATGGTACCGATAATCATGATATCCGCGTCTTTGTCCTTGATCTGGTTGCCATCGTTGGTCAACTGCAGATTAATGGCCGGAAAGCCGGTCTGCGCGCCCACATAGCCCAGCGTTTCAAGCAGCGTACTCAACTGGCCAGGCGTTGGTTGTGACGGTACCACCACTATCGTTTGTGACAAATCAGCCATACGGCTGAATGGGAAACCGGCGTTGGCGAAAGCACGCAGGTCCGGCATAGCGATAAAGTGATAATACTTCGAGAAATCAATGGTTGAGTCATCACCAATCACCACACGGTTCTGCACCGGCTGGAACGTGACGCAGTTTTCAATCGTGCCGCCAGGCATCGGGTTCACATACTGGAAGTCGAAGCGCAGCTGGTTATTCACCCCCAGTTTCAACGCCGGGATCGAGACGTCTGTCTTGCTATCCAGCAGCCCTTGCAGCACGGGGATATGCAGCAGCAGTTGGTTAGAATCCTGGTTACTGACCAGGTTGAAAGCCTGCAAGAACTGATTATTCAGGCTGATATCCATGCGCGAGTTATCTTTGGTCGGCGGCGCGGTGTAACGATAGTTAAGCCGCATATCAATACCGCTACTGTGCAGCAGGTAAAGATCCGGCGGCAGATTCAGCGACACGCCTATTGGCGCAGGCACCAGCCCGGTGGATTGCAGCTGCTCTTCATATGATTTCAGTTCGCCTAATGTCACCGGGCGATCGGTACGGATCCAGTTCGGCGCATCGTACGGTTTGCGCGCCAGCAGCGGTTTCACTTCATCAACCGTCACGCTATCACCACGGAACAGCACATTCCCCTGGGCGATACCTTTTGCCGCCTGCAACAAGTCCTTATCGTCACGCCCGAAGACCACCAGCAGCTTGGCATACGGATCGTTGGGATGATTCATCATGGTAATGGTCGGCGCTTTTACCGCTGGCGCATCGCGCAGGAAGTCCGGACGTTTATCATTGGTGGCGAAAACAATCGCGTTGCTGTCCGGCAGGGTGTTGTAAGAGACCGGGAAGGTCTGCCCGCGCCAGCCAGCCCGCGAGCCGAACCAGGAGGCAATCACCGATGCGGCCTGCTGCTGCATAAGATCAGGCGCTGCGGCAAACACCATTGGCAAGCTCAGTGGGCGGTTATCGCGCGGGTCAAAGAACGGCACAGGGAAGTGCGAGAGATCGTTTTGCACCGCCAGCTTCTGGTACGTCATCTCCAGCGAGCTGGTACGGTTTACATCGAGCCATAACGTACTGCTGGACGGGTTTTCGCACACGTCGCGGTAATGCCCGACAAACTCCAGACGCACACGGTTAAAGTCGGTAATAAACAGCGGGTTGATAGGCATCTGCGCCTGGGTTTTCTTGCCAAGCTGCTCTTTCGTTACCGGCAGCACGCCCATCAACTCATCATTCAAATAAACCTTCAACTGAGATTGTACCGGCAGCAGCGACGGCGACGGTGTGTACTCAAGGTTGAGCACCGCGTTGGTTACCAGCTCGTCGCTGCGCGTACCAAACTCAATGCCGCCATTCGGACTGACGCCGCGAAGCACCATGCTACCCGGCGGTGGCGCAATCTGGGCAAAGGTCAGCTTCACATCGCGCGACGGCGCGCTACCGTCCACCACCGGCGCATTTGCGCCTTGCACGCCCGGCATCACCTGCCCGATAACCGGGTTCCCGGCAGGCGCAGGCATGGTTTGCCCTTCGCCTGGCGTCGTGGGCGTCAAGGCTTCCGCCTGGTTCGGTGCCTGGGTTACCACCGGCTGCGTGGCAGGCGCGACGGTCGGCACGCCTGGTGCGGCGGTCGCCGCAGGGTTAGCGGGCGCCGCGTGGGTCATCATCAGGGGAAGCGCGCTCATTCCCACAGCCAGTGCACAAATCCATGAACGTTTTTTTGTCATTGCCTATTCATCATTGTTGAGCCAATCACGTCATCGGTTGCTGCAACGTCACATTCCGCGCCGGGGGACGCGGAATAAATGACACCACCCAGGACACCAGATTGATGAGTGAGCGGAAAATCATTTTTACCGACGAGGGAGCAAATTCCGCGAGATGGCGATAGCCGCGGAAACCCAGTTTTAAAATATCAAACAAACTTTCCAGAGGTTTATCTTCCGGGAAGCTGTCCTGCCACAACGCCCAGGTATCCGCGCGGGCAAATGTACATTGTACAAAATCAATATGTTGTTGCGTGGTCAGCGGCATCAATTGCAGGCCGACCTGATTGCCGGAAACACGTGCGACGGTGGTGGGGAAGACATACTCCTGCTGCCCGCGTTTAAGCAGCAAACTCACCTTTTGCCCTTCCAGCACCTGCCCCTGACCATTGATTTTAATGCCCAGGCCACCGTCGGAGAAGTCATGCACGGTGCAGGAAAACAGGTGCCCATCCTCACGGGCAAGCGCCGCAGGCATGGACATCTCTACGCGGTGAGCGCGGCGCACCTGTTTGCTCTCGACCGAAACCGCCACCGCGCCGCCAAGGATGACCATGTTATAGAACACCCAGGCAAGGCTTACGCAGACGGTGAGGATTTCGTTTTCCGGGCCATAGAAGTAGCGCCAGATACCGAACAGCACGCCGACGAGATTCAGTAATACAAGGAAGATATACGGTCGGGAAATCACCCAGTCCACATACTCCTCTTCCACCAGGCCGCCTTTGGCGGTGACGTTAAATTTGCCTTTATGCGGGTTTATCAGCGCCACCAGCGTCGGCGGCGCAATATACCAGGCCAGCACCGTTTCGTAGATCTCGCTCCAGAAAGAGTGGCGGTATTTGCCCTGAATTTTTGAGTTAGTCAGGCTTGCGTGGATCATATGCGGCAACACAAACAGCGCAATCATTATCGCCGGGGCGTAAATGATATAGGCATGCAGCAACAAAAAGGCCAGCGGCGCGGTCAGGAAGATAAGCCGCGGCACGCCCGATAAAAAGTGCATCATCGCATTGACGTAGCACAGGCGCTGCGCAAGCTTCAGGCCGCGCCCGAACAACGGGTTATCGAGACGGAAGATTTGAATCATACCGCGCGCCCAGCGAATACGCTGGCCGATATGGGCCGATAAACTCTCGGTTGCCAGGCCTGCCGCCTGCGGGATGCGCATATAAGCAGAGGTATAGCCGAGGCGGTGCAAACGCAGGGAGGTGTGCGCATCTTCCGTCACGGTTTCTACCGCAATGCCGCCGATTTTATCCAGCGGTTCGCGGCGAATCACCGCACAAGAGCCACAGAAGAAGGTGGCATCCCACATGTCGTTGCCATCCTGTACCAGGCCGTAAAAGAGCGTGCCTTCATTCGGCGTTTTACGAAAACGCCCAAGGTTGCGCTCGAACGGGTCCGGCGAGAAAAAGTGGTGCGGCGTTTGCATCATCGCCAGCTTTTTCTCTTTCAGGAACCAGCCCATGGTCATTTGCAGGAAGGAGCGCGTCGGCACGTGGTCGCAGTCAAAAATCGACACAAACTCGCCCTTCGCGTATTTGAGCGCGTTATTGATATTGCCCGCTTTGGCGTGTTCATGCGTGGTACGGGCGATATACTCGACGCCGACCTTTTTCGCGAACGCGCGAAACTCCTCGCGCCCGCCATCATCCAGAATCCAGATGGTCAATTTGTCTTTCGGCCAGTCAATGCCCAGCGAAGCATAAATAGTGTTTTTCACCACGTTGAGATCTTCGTTATAGGTCGGCACGAAGATATCCACCGTTGGCCACAAGGACATATCTTTCGGGAGCGGCACCGGCTGGCGATTGAGCGGCCATACTACCTGGAAATAGCCGAGCACCAGCACCACCCACGCGTAGGTTTCGGCAAACAGCAGCACCAGCCCGCACACCAGGCTCACCGGATCGTCCCAGTTAAGGGTTGAGGTATAGCGCCACCAGATATAGCGGCAGGACACCGTCAGCGACAGCACAATGAGCATCAGCGCCGAGAAGCGCCCAGGAATGCGCCGCACCAGCAACGCCACGCCCCATAACAGCATCAGGAAGATAAACTGTGACAGCGGGTTAAACGGCTGAGTGATACAGACCAGCGCAAGGATCAGCGAAAACACTACAATCACGCCAAGAATAAAGCGACGCAAACGCGGGCTGATATGCCCCAGCTCTTTTTGGTGCTCAAGATGCCCGGTACGGTTCGTTACGCGCTGCGGCAAGGCATCGAGCCAGTTATACCAACGGCTGCGCAGAGAATACATGCGGGCAAAACGCTGGCGGCGCGGCGAGCGCGGCGGCCCCCACGGTAGCGTAATCAACAGCCACAGGGTCTGTAAGAAATAGCGCGCCGGGTCAAGCGGGCGTGGTTTGTCCGGGTTGATATGGGGAAACCAGCGCTGTTGCTGTGCGCGTAGCTGCTGCCAGCGCGGGTGCTCCAGCGGAATAAACATCCACGCCAGCACCGCCCAGAAGCAGCCTGATGCGGCGCTAAACGCAGAAGCGCCATGGCGACGATAGTGCTGATAGCGCGCGCTTAAACGTGCGCTTACCGGCGGGATCAACAGCCAGGCGGTAAGGCGACTCATGGCGTGCTCCTTTCCTGCCGTGAGTCCTCTTCATGTGCTTTGCCGAAATTGAGTATGCACCAGTTCGCCAGCGTCATGACTTCTTCTGCGGCCAGCGCATCGCTACGGTATTCACCGAGCGGCTGCTTGGCGGCCATACATTCAGCCACCGCTTCATCACGATGAATGGACACCGGCAGCATATGACGCTGGCTTTGTAGCCACACCTGCCAGAGGTCATCCTGGATCTGGCTCCCCAGGCGCAAATCATTCACCAGCAACCAGGTATCTGTTGGCAACGGTTGCTGATGCAAGCGAACGTGACAGTTGGTGTCCGGCTTAATCACCGTCAACGTGTGATCGCATAGCTCGATAAAGGGGCGTGTTAGTGAAGAAAAACCGTGCGGCAGATCGATAAGTACCCATTGATAATGAGACTGGCTTTGCAACGTGCGCACGATAGCCGTGAGTTGGTTCAGCATGGCAGGCTGCGCAGGCAAATTCTCCGCTTCGCTCGCCGTGAGCTGACCAAAGGGTAAAATGTCGAGCAATGATGTGTAGCGCATGCCTGCGTCGCGCCAGTCGTGACCGTCCAGCAGCGCGCGCGCCCAGCCATTACTCTGGGCGAAGTCGATATTAAATGAGAGACGCAGAAGATTTTCGGGGCAAGCATCAATAACCAGCACCGATTCGCCCAATGCCTGTAATGACCAGGCCAGCGCTGCGGTAATAGACGTTGTCCCCACACCGCCGCGAATCCCCTGTATACCCAATGTGGCCATCCACAGAATCCTTTTATTGTTGATGGGCAAATTCAGCCAGTAGCGGCCAGCGTTTAATCGCAGCCGCCAATTGTTCACGTTGGGAAATATCGGCGTAGTCAATTTCCGGCAAGGAGAAGGCCTTACTCAGTGCAAGGAAATCGTTCTGGAATGTATAACCCAGCGCTGGTTCGATTTGAATTAAGGGTGCATCATTATGCATTCTGGACCGATCCGTTTGAATAAAAACAGTAATACAGAAGTAGCAAGGCTTCGTGCCCAGGAAATTTCGTTTACATGCTAAATCTGATGTTCTTTAATTTCAATGTTAGGTTTATTTCTCAGCTTTCGCTAGTAAACTGAGAGACAGTTAAATTAGCTCAAGAGGGACATCGTGAACCCCCTATTTTCTATTGGCATTAAGTCATTATGGGACGAATTGCGTCACATGCCTGCAGGCGGCGTCTGGTGGGTCAATACTGACCGCGAGCAGGACGCGCTAAGCCTGATGAATCAAACGTTAGCCGCCCAGCAAAGGCAGGCGAAAGTGGCGGTAATTGGGATGGGTAACGACCCACAAAAAGTGATCAAATTAGATGAAGATCACGGTCCAGAAAAAATCCGTCTTTTCACTATGCCTGACCAGGAAAAAAGCCTCTCTTTTTTTACCAGCGATTTAGTTTGTTCGCTTGAGCCTAAAAATTATTTGCTGATATTGATCGGCGCTAATAATGCCTGGAAGAATATTCCTACATCTCGTTTACATAGTTGGTTAGAAAAAACTAATGAGTGGGCGATATATCACAACTGCACTTTGCTCGTTATTAACCCTGGTAATAATAATGATCAGCAATCATCAATTCTTATGAGCAAATACCGAACATTGTTTGGTCTTGCCAGCTTACGTTATCAGAGCGATATATATCTTTATGATGTCGCCTGGTGGTGTAACGACAAAGGCATCAGCGCCCGCCAGCAGCTAAAGCTGAACCAGCAAGATGGCCTCTGGCAATTAGCAAAACAGGAAGAAGCCTCGGTGCAACCGCGCAGCGACGAGAAGCGCATCCTTTGTAACGTCGTGGTGCTGGAAGGCGCACCGGCGCTATCTGAGCACTGGTCATTGTTCGATAACAACGAAGCGCTGTTTGAAGAAGCGCGTACATGCCAGGCGGCAACGATTGTTTTTGCCCTGACGCAGAATAACCAAATAGAGAACCTTGCCCGCCAGATCCATACCCTGCGCCGCCAGCGCGGCAATAATTTGAAAATTATTATTCGTGAAAGCCAGACCAGCCTGCGCGCCACGGATGAAAGGCTGATGCTCGGCTGCGGTGCTAATATGGTTATCCCGTGGAACGCGCCGCTGTCGCGCTGCCTGACGATGATTGAGAGCGTGCAGGGGCAGCAGTTTAACCGCCTGGTGCCGGAAGATATCGCCACCCTGCTGTCGATGACGCAGCCGCTGAAACTGCGCGGTTTCCAGCCGTGGGGCGCGTTTTGCGACGCCGTCAGCACGATGGTCAATAACCCGTTGCTGCCGCCGCACGGTAAAGGCGTAATGGTTGCTCTGCGCCCGGTGCCCGGCCTTCGGCTTGAACAGGCCCTGACCCTGTGCCGCCCTAATCGCGTGGGTGATATCGCGACCATTGGCGACAACAGATTGATGCTTTTCCTATCGTTTTGCCGGGTCAACGACCTCGATACGGCGCTAAATCATATTTTTCCCCTGCCTATCGCCGACATTTTTACCAATCGCATGATTTGGTTTGAAGATAATACAATCGCCGCAGAGTTGCTCAAAATGCGCGCATTATCGGCGGAGAAATGGGGTAAACCGCTCACGACAAACAACGGAGTGAAGAAGGTGGTCAATGTCGAGCACGACGGCTCCGTCTGGCGTCGCACACCTGAACCCTGCCGCTTATTTAGCGCGGTCACGGAGCGTACATCATGATGTCCGTCAGCGATATTATTCAGCTTGTGGTGCTTTGCGCGATTATCTTTTTCCCCCTGGGCTACCTTGCACGCCACTGGCAGCGCCCGATTCGTACCGCGTTGCGTTTACTGTTTACTAAACCTCGCTATGTGAAATCCGCCGGAATATTACGTCGGGACTTGACCTCCAGGGCAGAGCGCAAACATGACTAATCAAACAATGACTCCTTCAATGCCTTCGCCGCTGTGGCAATACTGGCGCGGCCTGTCCGGCTGGAACTTCTATTTTCTGGTGAAGTTTGGCCTGCTGTGGGCAGGCTATTTGAATTTCCACCCGATGTTGAACCTGGTCTTTATGGCCTTTTTGCTGATGCCGCTGCCGCGCCTGAGCCTGCACCGTTTGCGCCACTGGATTGCGCTGCCGATTGGTTTTGGGCTGTTCTGGCACGATACCTGGCTGCCTGGGCTTGAAAGTATGATGAGCCAGGGCTCGCAGGTGGCAGGTTTTAGTGCAGACTATCTGCTGGATCTGGTGTTACGTTTTATTAACTGGCAGATGATTGGCGCGGTGTTCGTCCTGCTGGTGGCCTGGCTGTTTGTGTCGCAGTGGATTCGCGTCACCGTATTTGTGGTCGCCATTATGATCTGGCTAAACGTTCTGACGCTGACAGGCCCGGCGTTTAATTTGTGGCCCGGCGGCCAGCCCACCACTACGGTCACCACTACTGGCGGTTCGGCGGCTGCAACGGTCGCCGCCGCAGGCGATACGCCCGTCGTGGGCGATATCCCGGCGCAAACTGCTCCGCCAACCTCAGAAAACCTCAACGCCTGGCTTGCCAGTTTCTATGCGGCGGAAGAGAAGCGCCAGAGCACTTTTCCGGCGCAGCTGGCGGCCGATGCGCAGCCGTTTGACCTGCTGGTTATCAATATCTGCTCTCTCGCCTGGTCGGATATTGAGGCGTCAGGGCTGACCTCGCACCCGCTGTGGTCGCATTTCGACATGGTCTTTAAGCACTTTAATTCTGCCACAGCGTACAGCGGCCCGGCGGCGATTCGCCTGTTGCGTGCAAGTTGCGGGCAGTCTTCGCATAAAAACCTTTATCAACAGGCAGGCTCGCAGTGTTATCTGTTTGATAACCTGGCGAAGCTGGGCTTTACCCAACAGTTGATTATGGATCACAACGGTGAGTTCGGCGGTTTCCTTAAAGAAGTGCGTGATAACGGAGGAATGCAGGTGCCGCTGATGGATCAATCAGGTCTGCCGCCGGTGCTGCTCTCCTTTGATGGCTCGCCGGTGTTTGACGACACCGCAGTATTGAACCGCTGGATGGAGTCCGAGCCGTTCAAGAACGGTCAGCGCACGGCAACCTTCTATAACCTGCTGCCGCTGCACGATGGCAACCACTACCCAGGCGATCGCAAAACCGCGGATTACAAACTGCGCGCTCAGAAGCTGTTTGATGAACTGGACGCGTTCTTTACGCAGTTAGAGAAATCCGGGCGCAAAGTGATGGTGGTGCTGGTGCCGGAACATGGCGCGGCGTTGCAGGGCGATAAGATGCAGGTGTCTGGCCTGCGCGATATCCCCAGCCCGTCTATTACTAACGTACCGGCGGCGATTAAGTTCTTCGGCATGAAAGCGCCGCATCAGGGCGCGCCGATGGAAATCACCCAGCCGAGCAGCTTCCTGGCGGTGTCAGAGATTGTGACGCGCGTGCTGGATGGCAAAATCTTTAACGAAGAGAACGTGAACTGGCAGCAGCTTACGGATGATTTGCCGCAGACCGCACCGGTTTCTGAAAATGCTAACGCGGTGGTTATTCAGTACCAGAACAAGCCGTATGTGCGCTTGAATGGCGGCGATTGGGTGCCGTATCCACAATGATGTGCAGCATCCCCCCTCGTGGATGAGGGGGGAGTGTAAGGTTTAAAGCGGCGATTTTTCGAACGATTTCTCTCCGTTTTCATCCTGATCAACCGCGAAGCACGCCACCAGTTGCCCACCGTAATCTTTGAGCTGCGGCTGCAACTGCGTACAAGGCCCAAAACGGCGGCGGCAGCGGGCATTAAACGCACAGCCTGGCGGCGGGTTCAGCGGGCTTGGCAGCTCGCCGGTGAGTTTAATACGCTCGCGACGCTCGTCCGGGTTCAGGCGCGGCGTGGCGGAGAGCAGCGCCTGCGTGTACGGATGGCGCGGGTTGGAGAAGATCTGATCTTTGCTGCCTTTCTCAACGCAGCGGCCAAGATACATCACCATCACTTCGTCAGCGATATGCTCCACCACCGACAGGTCGTGGGAGATAAACACATACGAAAGCCCCAGGTCCTGCTGCAAATCCATCATCAGGTTCAATACCTGCGCACGCACGGAAACATCCAGCGCGGAGACCGGTTCGTCGGCAATCACCACGTCCGGGTCCAGCATCAGACCACGGGCGATAGCGATACGCTGGCGCTGACCGCCGGAAAACATGTGCGGATAGCGATCGTAATGCTCGGTTTTCAGCCCGACTTTCGCCATCATCGCCAGCGCTTTTTCCCGGCGCACCTCTTTACTCAGAGAAGTGTTGATCAGCAGCGGTTCTTCGAGGATCTGCCCCACTTTTTTACGTGGGTTGAGCGATCCGTAGGGATTCTGAAAAACGATTTGGATCTTTTGCCGACGCAGCTTCTGCGCCTGCGGATCGTGCTTCAGCAGATCCTGACCTTGATAGTACAACTCACCGCCGGTCGGGGTTTCGATCATCGTCAGCAGGCGGCCAAGCGTGGATTTACCACAGCCGGATTCGCCCACCACCGCCAGCGTTTTGCCGCGCTCCAGGCTAAACGATACGCCATCCAGCGCTTTGACCAGGCGCTCCGGGGCAAACAGCCCTTTCTTCACCGGGTAGTGTTTTTTCAGATCGATAGCCTGCAACAGCGGCTGTTGCAAGGTGGCCTCGTGCGTACTCATAGTGTGGGCCTCCCGGCGTCATCGAGTGGGTAGTGACATTTTGACTGACGTCCACCATCAACAGTGTTCAGGTCCGGCTCTTGCTCGCGGCACTTGTCAGTTGCATACGGGCAGCGCGGGTTAAGCAGGCAGCCGGTCGGACGGTCATATTTGCCCGGCACCACGCCTGGCAACGAGGCCAGCCGCGCCTTATCCTGCGCAAATTCCGGCAGCGCGCGCAGCAGCGCCTGGGTGTACGGATGGCGCGGCGCGCGGAAGATATCTTTCGCTTCGCCGGTCTCCACGACCTGGCCTGCATACATCACGATAATTTTATGTGCCGCTTCCGCCACCAGCGCCAGGTCGTGGGTTATCAGGATCAGCGCCATGTTCTCTTTTTGCTGCAATTCCAGCAAAAGTTCGATGATCTGCGCCTGAATCGTCACGTCCAGCGCGGTCGTGGGTTCGTCAGCAATTAACAGTTTCGGCTGGCAGGCAATGGCCATCGCAATCATGACGCGCTGGCTCATACCGCCAGAAAGCTGATGCGGGTAAACGTCCAGCCGCGAAGCAGGATCGGGAATCCCGACCTGGTTTAACAAGTCAATGGCGCGCTGACGGCGGGTTTTCTTATTACCGCCCTGATGCACCTTAATCGCTTCCATAATCTGGAAACCGACGGTATAGCACGGGTTAAGGCTGGTCATCGGGTCCTGGAAAATCATCGCCACTTCAGAACCCACCAGACTGCGGCGCTCTTTTTCCGAAATGCGTTGTAAATCCTGGCCGTTGAACTCCAGATTGTTTGCCATCACGCGGCCAGGGAAGTCAATCAGCCCCATTATTGCCAGCGAACTGACCGATTTACCGGAGCCGGACTCACCGACAATCCCCACCACTTCACCCTGACTCACGCTATAGCTCACGCGGTCAACGGCGCGGAATTCGGCGCCTACATCGCCGAAATGCACCGATAATTTATCTACATTTAATAACGCCATCTCGAACCTCTTACTGCTTCAGTTTGGGGTCGAGCGCATCACGCAGGCCGTCACCCATCAGGTTAAATGCCAGCACCGTCAGCAGGATCGCGACACCAGGGAAGGTCACGACCCACCAGGCGCTTTGCGCGAACTGCAACACGTCGGAGAGCATGGTGCCCCACTCCGGCGTTGGCGGTTGCGCACCCATGCCGAGAAAGCCAAGGGCGGCCATATCGAGAATGGCGTTAGAGAAGCCGAGCGATGCCTGAACAATCAGCGGCGCAAGGCAGTTTGGGAAAATATTGACGAACATCTGGCGCATCGCCCCCGCTCCGGCCACGCGGGAAGCGGTGACATAATCGCGGTTCACCTCGACCAGCACGGCGGCGCGGGTAAGGCGCACATAGTGCGGCAATGCCACAAAGGTGAGCGCCAGCGAAGCGTTAACGATAGACGGGCCGAATATCGCCACCAGCACCAGCGCCAGCAACAGGCTCGGCAGCGCCAGCATAATATCGACAACACGCATAATGATATTATCGATCAAACCGCCGAAGTAACCCGCTACCAGGCCCAGAATAATACCGGCGACCAACGACAGCACCACCACCAGGCAGCCGACCAGCAGCGACAAGCGCGCGCCAAACATCAGTCGCGACAGGGTATCGCGACCTACATCATCAGTACCAAGAATATGCGCCCAGCTTCCGCCATCCTGCCAGACCGGCGGCGCCAGCAGGGCATCGCGGAACTGTTCAGCCGGGTTATAAGGCGCCAGGAAATTGGCGAACACGGCAATAATCAGCATGATCACAACATAAGTCAGGCCAACCACCGCGCCTTTGTTACGTTTGAAATAGTGCCAGAACTCTTGCAGCGGCGTCATCGGCACGGGTGCCGCGACAACTTTAGTTTCAGTAACCTGTGACATGATGTCCCCTTACTTCTTATGCCGAATACGCGGGTTCACCACGCCGTAAAGCAGGTCGACTAACAGGTTGACGAGGATAATCATAGTCGCGACCAGCAATACACCCCCCTGTACCACCGGGTAATCACGGCGTTGCAGGGCATCAATCAACCAGCGCCCCAGGCCCGGCCAGGAGAAGATGGTTTCCGTCAGAATGGCCCCGGCCAGCAGCGTACCGACCTGCAAACCGATAACCGTGACCACCGGCAGCATCGCATTACGCAGCGCATGCACGACGATGACTCGCATTCGGGTTAAGCCTTTCGCGCGGGCAGTACGGATGTAATCTTCACCGAGCACTTCCAGCATAGAAGAGCGCGTCATACGCACAATCACCGCCAGCGGAATCGTGCCCAGCACAATGGCGGGCAGAACCATATGGGCAAGCGCATCGATAAAGTTGCCCTCCTCGCCCCAGATGGCGGTGTCTATCAACATAAATCCGGTCAATGGGTTCGTGTCATCGAGGAACACCATATCGCTGACGCGCCCGGAGACGGGTGTTAAGTTGAGCTGCACCGAGACCAGCATAATCAGCATCATGCCCCACCAGAAGATAGGCATTGAATAACCGGTTAATGCAAGGCTGACGGCGGTGTGATCGAAGATAGAACCGCGTTTCACGGCGGCGAGAACGCCGACAGGTATCCCCACGGCAACGGCAAAAATCATGGCGCAGATACCGAGTTCCAGCGTCGCTTTAAAACGCGGCACGAACTCGTCCCACACCGGAAGACGGCTCTTAAGAGAGAGACCTAAATCACCATGCAGTACGCCATAAACGTAATTGACGTATTGCTGCCAGAGCGGCTTGTCGAGACCAAGCTCGGCCAGCAGCTGGGCGTGACGCTCAGGAGAGATACCGCGCTCACCCGCCATGATCATCACCGGATCGCCGGGGATCATATGGACAAAGGCAAAGGTGAGAAGAGTGATACCGATAAACGTTGGGATAACCAGCCCCAGACGTCGGAGAATGAACTGCAACATAACCCGGATTCTCAGTAGTGACGCGCGCCTGGTGACGGCACGTCTGTATTGCTCACAAATATAAATCCCTCCCCCTTGCGGGAGAGGGTGAAGGCGAGAGAGGCATTAGCCCCCTCGCCCCGGCCCTCCCCCTCAGGCGAGAGGGGATCAGGCTGCGTATTTATTATTCAACCGTCACGTTTTTGAAGTTGTGTTTCCCTAATGGATCAACAACATAACCTTTGACTTCTTTACGTACAGGCTCATACACGGTGGAGTGCGCTACGATCAGCGCCGGCGCCTGGTCATGCATCACGACCTGAGCCTGTTTGTACAGTTCAATACGTTTGTTGTGATCGTCAGCAGCACGCGCCGGTTGGATCAGGTCCTCAAACGGTTTATAGCACCAGCGGGAGTAGTTGGAGCCGTCTTTCGCCGCCGCACAGCTGAACAGCGTGGCGAAGAAGTTATCCGGGTCCCCGTTGTCGCCGGTCCAGCCCATCATCACCGCCTGATGTTCGCCTGCTTTGGCGCGCTTGAGGTATTCACCCCACTCATAGGTGACAATTTTGGCCTGTACGCCGACCTTCGCCCAGTCAGCCTGAATCATCTCCGCCATGCGGCGCGCGTTCGGGTTGTACGGACGCTGTACCGGCATCGCCCACAGCTCAACGGTAAAGCCTTTCTCGTGGCCTGACTCTTTCAGCAGTTGTTTGGCTTTTTCAACGTCGTAGGTGTAATCCTGCACGTCATCGTTATAGCCCCACATGGTCGGCGGGATCAGGTTTTTCGCCTCAACGCCCGCGCCCTGGTATACCGCTTTGATGATCGCTTCTTTGTTCACCGCGTAGGTCAGCGCCTGGCGCACTTTTACGTCATCAAACGGTTTCTTCTCGGTGTTGAAAGACATGTAGCCAACGTTCAGACCCGCCTGTTCCAGCAGGTTGATGTTTTTGTCCTGCTTCATACGTGCGATATCAGCCGGGTTCGGGTAAGGCATTACCTGGCATTCGTTTTTCTGCAGTTTGGCATAACGCACGGAGGCGTCCGGTGTGATGGAGAAGACCAGGCGATCGATCTTCGGCTTTTCGCCCCAGTAGCCATCAAACGCTTTGTACAGAATGCGGGAGTCTTTCTGGTATTGCAGAAGCTGGAACGGCCCGGTGCCGATCGGGTCGAGATCCACTTTATCCGGCGTACCGGCTTTGAGCATATTATCGGCGTACTCTTTGGAGAGAATGGAGGCAAAATCCATCGCCAGGTCAGCCAGGAATGGGGCTTCCGGGCGCGTCAGTACGAATTGAACCGTATTGTCGTCGACTTTTTTCACTTCGCTAATCAGCTCAGGAAGGCCCATGCCTTCGAAGTATTCATAGCTGCCGCCGGAGATTTTATGGTACGGGTTCTGCTCGTTTTTCTGGCGGTCAAAGGTGAATACAATGTCATCTGCGTTGAGTTCACGCGTCGGTTTAAAACCCTTATTGCTCTGCCATTTCACGCCTTTACGCAGGTGGAAGGTATAGGTTTTACCGTCTTCGCTGACGTCCCACTTTTCAGCAAGCCCCGGAATCACTTCCGTGGTGCCTAATTTGAATTCCACCAGGCGGTTATAGATTGGCACCGAGCTGGCGTCATAGGTGGTTCCAGAAGTAAATAGCTGTGGGTTGAAGCCTTCAGGCGAACCTTCAGAACAATAAACCAGGGTTTTTGCCTGCACGCTTGCTGCTACCGTCATTGCCACCAGGCTAAGACCAAGCTTCAGCATCCCTGACTTCTTCAAGGAAATACTCATTGATTCTGCTCCAATGTGATATGTGTTGTTACCCTTGCGTTGGGTATGTCCGACAGGCCTTTTTTAGTTTTTTAACCGGTCTGATCGGTTGTGCCCGAAGGCTATGAGAGATGGGAAGTCCTTTTACAGGCTTGACTGAGTTGCAGTGCAGATTGTCCTTGAAATGCCCCTCATGTCTTACAATCTGTCAACAGAATGTCAAAACGTCAATACAGGTAACCGGGATTTACAACGTTGCTGCGAAACAGTAAACAAACTTTAAAAAAAGTTCTGGTCTCTATATTCAGCAGAGAAATTTGTGCTACCGCCATGTTAGTAGAACAATCCACTTGATAATGTCATCTATCCAGTGATTAACAATTATGCAGTTTATGAAAAATTTCTTGCAGAATGATGAATATCTGAGCGATTAATTCCGCGAACGTTAAAACGCACAGCTAAAAATGCTGCCTTTATCCATAAGCAACGCGAAAAAAAGATTTAAAGATATATAAAAAAATACAATGGAAAATCGTCCAAAACGCCAGGCTGGCAGAGTGAAGCAAGGAAAACAGGTATTTTCCCTGGTTATGTTTTTTACGATCACACGCCAGCGAATGCGTAGCATAATCTGAAAAAATAATGAGCTATTTTTTTAAAACAGACTTTTCTCCATACTGAATACGCCGTGCGTTAACGGCTTTAATTCAATTATTCAATGGAGTGAAGAATGGGTTATTTCTTGCTTAAAAAATCACAGAAAAAGACCGACCAGCCGTACTATTTTGTCCTTTATGCCTCTAACGGAGAGCCGATTGCCACCAGCGAAATGTATGCATCCAAGCAGGGCGCGCAAAACGGTATTCGCTCCGTAAAAGAAAATGCGCCGACGGCGGAGATACGTGATTTGACCGCCAATGCTGCGAGCGCGACAGGCAAGCACTAACCGCGCCTGTCTGTGAAGGTGCCGCCTGAAAAGCAAAAAGCCCAACCTTGCGGTTGGGCTTTTTTGAATTTGGTCGGTGATAGAGGATTCGAACCTCCGACCCCTTCGTCCCGAACGAAGTGCGCTACCAGGCTGCGCCAATCACCGAATGCGGGGCGCATCTTACTGCCGTGACACCGCCCCGTCAATCCCCTAAGCTAAAAAAGCTAACTAATTGGCGAGAAAGCCATCAGCCGCTTATTTCACTGCCTGCGACGGTAAACGACACCAGTTATTGTTCTCGTTAATCCCACCGTCTGGCGAGGTATAACCGAGGCAACCCATAACCGTATCGTATAGCTCAACGTGGCGGCGCGCGGTTTTATACTCCGCCTGCTGATTAAGTTGCGCAAACATTTTGGCCTTGTCCGGGTCCTGCAAATACGCATCGGACATCCATACCATCATCGGCACGCGGAACTGCTCCGGCGGCGCCATATGGCGCGGCGTACCGTGTAAGTGCTCCCTCTCATTGATTGACTCACCATGATCGGTCGCATAGAAAATAATCGCCTTACGATCGCGCAGCTTATCAATCACGCTGCTGATAAAGTGATCCACATAGGCCACCGAGTTATCGTAAGAGTTAATCATCTCCTGCTTACTGCACTTATCGTCCACACCAATGCATTCAGGCGTCCACTGGGCAAAGCTGCGCGGATAGCGCTGCGTGTAGTTAAAGTGTGAACCTTTGGTATGCAGGATAACCATATGCTTGCCGCCGTTTTTATTGTCCAGCGAGCGCTGCATCTCATCAACCAGCAGCATATCATCCACGGTTTTGCCCCGGTTACGCGGCTCTGCGCCTATCTGCTCGCGATAGGCGATGTTGTCTGCCATCGTGTTGCTATAGAACCAGATCTCGCTCTGCATGGCGTACAGATCCGTCGAGAAACCGAGCTGTTTTAGCACGGCAAACACGTTTTGCTCTTTCAGCGTTCGCTGAGGGTTACTTTCTGCCCCGCCCTCGCGGACAAACATGCAGCGCAAAGAGAGCTTGGTCGCGGTATCACAGGAGTAGCCGCGAAAAGCCACCAGGTTTTTCTCCTGCGCCAGTTTCGGGGTGGTATTGCGCTCATAACCAAATAAACCCATATGATCCCAGCGCGTGGTTTCACCGATAATAAAGACCACCCATGTATCATCGAGACTGTCGGGCGCGACATAGATAAATTTCGTCGCCGGGTTCATTAATGAATTATTATCGGATGATTCATCCACCTGCGCCCAGGCATACAGCCCCAGCGCCGAGAGCCAGTTAGAGGGCAAATAAGAGTTTGCCACCACGCCGCCATAGCTTGGCATATCAATGCCGGAAGCGCGCTCTACGCTCTTTTGCTGGATATCAAGCAGGCGAATCGGCCCCCATACCATTAACCCAGCCAGCACCACCAGGCTCAGGCTACGCCAACGCTGCCCTGGCGTACGCAGCTGGCGCAGCAGCGTGTAACGGCTGCGGTTATTCCAGATAAAGAACATCGGTAGCGCGCTGACTGCCGCTACCCAGGCGAAAAGCTGCCAGCCCACGACTTCTTTCGATAAATCGATGTCCGTGGTCATCACCGAGGCGATAATACCGTAGCCAATCACCACATTTAAAAAAGTCATGTAATAGCTGGCGCCTGCGGAGAATAACACCACTAAAGAGGCCAATATTCGCCAGGCGCGGCGACCAAAGAGCGATAAAATACGCAAAAGAAAGAACGTCACCAGCACCGTGGCAACCAGTTCAACAGCGACAGATAATCCTTTCCAGAGCGTGAACGCTTGTGCATAACCGTCGAACCGACGATAAAAAACTGCACTATTCATAAACAGGCCGATATATAACGCCAGCAGGAAGCTCAGCTTCTGCTGGGTCATTGCTTTGATATAACTCATGCAAACAAACCCTGAAATACGGGAAAAATAAGCTCCTGGCTGCCGTTACGCAGAACGATAGCAGGCTAATTGCGAAGGAAGTTACAACGGAAAACTTCTAAAGCACGGTAAGTAGACCATAGCGAGGGGAAAAAGTGTCATAAGGAAATGCGTACCGGCCACATATTTACAAAAATATATGGCCAGCATCGGTTAAATGTAACCGGAATGTTATATCAGGAAGTAATTACATTCAGTTTTACGTCAATATTGCCACGGGTCGCATTGGAATAAGGGCAAACAATATGCGCTTTCTGCACCAGTTCTTCCGCTTCCTGATGATCCATACCCGGCAGATGAATATCCAGCTGCGCTTCGATGCCAAAACCAGTGGGTAACGGGCCGATGCCAACTTGCCCTTCAATAAACGCATCTTGTGGAACTTTCTTCTTCTCCTGGGAAGCAACGTGTTTTAACGCTCCCAGGAAACAGGCGGAATAACCAGCGGCAAACAGCTGCTCCGGGTTGGTCACTTCACCACCCGCTCCCCCCATCTCTTTCGGCACACCCAGTTTGACATCCAGCACGCCATCTGAAGAGGTTGCGCGGCCATCACGGCCTCCGGTTGCTTTCGCTTTAGCGCGGTAAACCACTTTTTCTAAAGACATTTGTGACTCCTTCTGTTGGAAGAACCTGACTAGTAAGGATAGACGCTTTACGCACAGTTGGCGGGATGACTAGTCCTGATATAGGTTGACACTCTTCCGCCTGTAAAACGCCTGATGAACATCATCAGGCGTTTTGTATTTCAGGGCCAGATGTGGCCGTTCATGGTTATAAATTGCCACAGATTCTTTTA
>NZ_JBQPOM010000013.1:0-12823 GCF_052220145.1 Vagococcus sp. WN89Y
GGAACAGCTTGCTGAAGCCATAGCGCGGATAACGCTCAGCCGCCTGTTGAAGCGCACGGATAACAGGTTCATCACGTTGTAAGTCCGGGCGATAGTGATACACCGTGCGGCTCAGCGACAGCACCCGTCAGGCCTGACGGACGCTCAATGAAAATGTCTGGACCATATACGTGGCCAGCTCCCGCTTCACTGCAGGCTTTAAAGTTTTTTTTCGATCACGTCCTTCAGTGCCCGACACTCAAGACTCAGATCGGCAAACATCTGCTTAAGACGGCGGTTCTCGTCTTCCAGATCTTTGATCTTTTTAATATCACTGGCTTCCATACCACCGTACTTAGCTTTCCAGTTGTAGTAACTGGCTTCTGAAATTGCGGCTTCCCGGCAGACATCTTTCACCGTTCTGCCTGCTTCAACGGACTTCAGGACGGCGATGATCTGGTGTTCAGTGAAACGGGCTTTACGCATAGCGATCTCCTTTGAGGCAGTCTCAGTATGCCGGAAGATCTCTAAAAGTGAATGGCACCATTATGCGGGATGGTTACACCAGGAGCGGACGTTGCTTTCCAGCGATCATTGCTCTACAAGTTAATGACCCAATGTAATAAGGGCAATACTATGCTCCTTGAGAGACTTAAATGAATCGCCACGGATAATCTAGACACTTCCGAGCCGTTGATAATATTGATTTTCATATTCCGTCGGTGGCATCTGATCACTCGAACCATGCCGACGCTTACTGTTATAAAACATTTCGATGTAATCAANGATATACAGATTTAGTATATCAAGAATTTCATTCTTTCCTATTTGACGCTGGAATTCTGCGGGATAATTTATGTGAATATATATATTACTTCTCAAAAAATGGCTCCCACAAAAAAGAAGGGCAAGAGATCACAACTGCAGGTGGGCTATTAAAACAAGTATTAAATAAATTAACTAATCCTACAAAAATCGAAGCTTACTTAAAAAAAGAAATGAGTATCGGTGGATGGCTTTTTGAATTGGGTCATTATCGGGACTTAGTAATACATTCCGCACCAATAAATATAGCTAGCCATCGTCTATATGAAATTCATGAAGCGATTCCTATTGCTGATAACAAAACTCTTCCTTCCGTGCGTTTTCCCTTACCTGCAAACCCAGATCAACTTTACAGTGAGCGCTGTAAGAAAAATGATTTCAATAAATACATTGAGCAAGTTGAAAGGTTATCTCGCATATCAATGCAAGAGCGTGGAAAATATGATTGTCTAGAATATGCGCTTAAAGTTTTTGGGCTGCTTTGCAAGCTGGCATTGGAAATATCAAAAGAATCGCCATTTGAACCAATGCAACAAGAATATATACGAAAAGATAACGAAATAATTTTTATAGTTATGAAAAAAATAAAATCCCCTAAACCAATAGAGACATATCTCTTACAGCGAATGCTCGAGGTGTTCCGGTTGGAGCTCTAACTGAAACACCTCACTACAAATAGCTTATACTCTGCGCCACACAAATGCCTCAGCGGCTGGATAACACCGATTAATCTCTCATTTTGGCAATCCAATAAGTAATGACATAACCAGCGATTAAAAAACCAACCGTTCCAGCAAACTTTGCCCAGCCATTTTCAAACCAGTAAAGAGACCCCATGGCAAGAAGGACAGAAAGAAATGTGATGGTTCCCTCAAGCACATGTGAGGTTAATTTAACCAGAAATGATTTTGCAGAGTTCATTCTCCACTCCCTTGCAGGTCATTGGATGTCCCTTAATAAACATCAGGTAGGGTTCCATCTCTTTTTCGACTAAAAAAATAAATCATATCAAGGTCTTCACGCTGCACTTTCATATACATAAAAGGATATTCCCTGCTCATCCGCCGCGAGGCGCGAGCAGCCTCCTCAATGAGTCCCTGAATCATGATGATGTTCAGACTGGCCGAAGATGTGAACCTGATAAAGTGTCGATAGACTTTTTCAGCAACAACCTTGCGAATAATGATTGCCGCGCCTGTCTGTGCAATGGCTATTTGCCCTCCAACTTTACCGGCGATAGCGCCACCACCATAAAGCAGTTTGTTTTCAATCACTTCTTTGCCCTTTGGTCCAAGCTTTTGATAAAAGTCGTTAATTATTATCGTTATCAATCGTCTTAAGGGTGTTTCCGGGTTCCCCATCCCCTTTATCATTCTAAAAAACCGTTCGTTTTCTTCTTCGTTGCGATATTTTTCCCGACGATCACCAATGCCAGTACCTTCCCAGGTTCGAACAACGCCCAAGCCAAACCCTCTTGGAAGGCTGGATAAGCTATCGGCTATCCCATAGGCTATCTGCGAAATGTCCATATAATTCCTTCACGTTAACGAGTTGTAGAACAAAGGGTAATCAACCTGCCCTCTATTTTCCAATCAGAATTTTTCAGTTCGGCCAAATTTGTTAACTTTCCCACAAGCATTGTTATTTCTGAGAATGGCGCATTTTTATAGCACCGCTCACATGCCCGAATTAGATCCATCCCGATAACGGAAAGTATAAAAATTCATTTAAAAACATAAGAATATAATTTTAAAGAGTTCCTTTCACGATTTAAAAAACTGAAAAATACTGAAATTCTTTTCAATCTCTTCAGTTTGAGTTTTCCCACAAGCCACCAGCACTGGCGCGGGCTAGCGGTCTGGTTTGTAGAAAAACAAAACTGAAAAATTTTTTCGATCCAAAACCCGCAGCCGGGTGTGGTGTAGTGCCGTTTTTGTCTGCGACACATTTATTTATCCGTGTGTGGCTGCGCTATCCTGATGAGGCGCTCCTGTTTGCGTACTTATTGGTGGGTTCGTCGGCGGTGCTCTCGCCGCGTGGGAAATGGGTCGTTTGTGGAATTGATTATGCAACAGGTTAATTCAATATCTTTGGTGAAGGTTCGCGAAGCTACCGATTTATCCCAGGCTCAGTCTGACGTTGTGCTTAGTGGTAATAGCACAGGCATAACTGTACCGGGGCAGGTTCTGGAAGCAACGGTTCAGGTTAGTGACCAGCGATATATACTTTTTCTGACGGATGACGTTATTTTCGAGGAATCACTGACCATTGCCCTTATCGATGTTAACGATGGAGTTAAAGAGATCGTGCATTTGGGTAATGAGTACGCGACGGGAAGTTTTGAGGACTTATCTGTGACAACAGATAGCATCACATTCAGATTCATTGGTGATTCTCTCTGGACAATTAAGATCGCCGATTCGCCTCGCTTAAGGTTTCCTTTTGGTTCCGATCCAAAGGGGGTGAAACGAGAGGCTGGACTGAAAAAATATATGACAATTTCGGCTACCCCTGCGCCTGAAAAAGCGCGCTGACGCTATTTTCACCAAAGCGCTGAGCGTTCTATAGGTGCAGGCATTGATCTAATGTGAAGAGTCAACTATACACTCTTTACTTACTCACCATTATTTATCTTATTGATTAATAATAAATAAAAAGCATTATAAACAATATACACAGTTAAATGAGAAAAAGAATTTTCTCTACCGGCTGAGTGACTTGCATCATTCTGATATGGTCAAAAAGTAACAAACTCATCATGCGACTTTCGATATGACATTCCATAATTGGTACAAGTTAGGTGTACACTTTAAAGCTGAATTAGATAAAGCTTTTAAATTTCATCAAGTTGCATAAATTATTCAGACTCCGCCAGCCTAAAGCATCAAACCGAGCAGGCACTCATGCCCGACTCACCGAACAGAAGCGCTCAGGCAGGATTTGTCTAAGCTTCAACGCCATGCGCATTGATAAAAACATCCTCAATGCGCGTGTTATATTTATCGCTGAAATATCCATACTTGCTCAGCGGGTAAAACAACGTGATAGTGCTGCTGTGCGCGTTGCTGCGCGCCGTAGACCCGCACCACAAAATCGTCGTCAACAGTACGGAAGAGATACTCCCAGCGATCACCCAGATACATCGTGGTTAATAGCGGCAATTCGATGGAGTTTTCCTGCATGGAATCGGCCAGACGCAGGCTTTCAACCCGCGCAATCGCCGTTGCTGGCTGCCCTTCGCTCACGCCCGGGCCTGCAATACCCCACAACGACCAATGCGCCCCCTCTATGCGCGCTTTCCCATCGACAATCCTGGTCACCTTGCCATCCAGTCGGTTGTTACTGCCCATAAACTCAGCGGTAAAACGCGTTTTCGGCGCGCCGTACATCTCTTGCGGGGTGCCCTGTTGTTCAATCACGCCATTATTAAGCAGCAAAATTCTGTCGGAAATCGCCATCGCTTCGTTCTGATCGTGCGTGACCATCAATGCTGAAAGCCCAAGATTTACAATCAGTTCGCGTAAAAATACCCGCGCCTCTTCCCGCAGTTTCGCATCCAGGTTAGACAAAGGTTCATCCAGCAGGATAACCGGGGGGTTATAGACCAACGCCCGACCAATGGCGACGCGCTGCTGTTGCCCGCCAGATAGCTGGTGCGGATGGCGCTTGCCAAGATGCCCAAGACCAAGCTGATCCAACACAGTTTGCGTCCGCTGCTGTAACTCTGACTGGGGGACTTTTCGCAACTTAAGCGGGTAAGCCACATTTTCAAAAACCGTTTTATGCGGCCAGAGCGCATATGACTGGAAAACCAGCCCCAAATTGCGCTCTTCTGCCGGGATCTCACTACGCGGATTGCCATCGAAAACAAGACTGTTACCGATGGTTATCCGCCCCTGGGTCGGTTTTTCCAGGCCTGCAACGGCGCGCAGCAAAGTGGTTTTCCCGCTCCCGGACGGGCCGAGCAACGACACAACCTCTCCTCTTTTGAGCTCCATCGAAACGCCTTTCAACACCGGGTTATCACCATAGGTCAAATGCAGGTCTTCTACCGATAGCTCAATCATGTAATTTCACTCCAAAACGCAGGGCCACACCAAGACCAATGACCACCAGAAGAATATTGATAAAAGAGAGCGCCGCGACAATATCAATAGCGCCCGTCGCCCACAGCGACACCAGCATCGAGCCGATCGTTTCAGTCCCCGGAGAGAGCAGATAGACACCGGTTGAATACTCTCGCTCAAAAATCAAAAACATCAGTAGCCAGGAACCTATCAGGCCATAACGCGCCAGCGGAACCGTCACATGGCGAGTAATTTGCCCGCGCGTGGCGCCGCTACTGCGTGCCGCCTCTTCAAGCTCAGGCCCGACCTGCAATAGCGTTGAGGAAATAAGCCGCAGCCCGTAAGCCATCCATACCACGGTATAAGCCAGCCAGACGCTGAAAATCGTATTACGCAGCGAGCGCAGCCAGACTATCAGGTTTTCCCGCAGCCACTCCGCGACCGGCAGCGACGAAAGCCAGCCATTTTTCAGCGATTGATCCAGCCACATCGGTAAAAACAAGAACACCCACAAAAATGCCAGACCGGCCAGCAACCCTGGTACCGCACGGGGCACCAGTACGCTGTAATCGAGAAAACGCGTCACATTGTCATGTTTACGGTGCATGGCAATCCCGACAAACAGATAACACGCCACGGCCAGCGCACCGCCAAAAACCCCGATTGCCATCGAGTTGACGATTGCGCGCAATAGATTGGGCTGCTGCCAGATATTGCGGAAGGTATTTAGCGAAACCTCATCCCACAACGATACGCCGACGCCCCAGTTAGAAATAAATGCCCGCAGCACAACGCCAAGCAGCGGCACGCCGATAGTCACCGTAAGCCAGGCCAGCACAACAAAACCGGCAACCCAGCGCCACTTGCCAAGCGGCAATGCGCGCGCCTGCGAGGCTTTGCCTTTCATCGTGACAAAACGATTCGCGGTGCGCATCAGACGACGCTGCAACATCACCAGCGGTACCGTAATGCAAATCAACACCACCGCCACCGCCGCCATCAGATGATAGGAAGGCGTGCCGAGCTTATTGGTGAGTTTATAAAGATAAGTAGCGAGGACCATGTTGCCTTCGGGGTCGCCAAGTACCAGCATCAAACCGAACACTTCCAGCCCGAGGAAAAATAGCAATACACAGGCGTACAAAACAGAAGGACGCACCATCGGCAGGCTGACCGCCGTCATGACCTGTAAGGGTGAAGCGCCCACCGTGCGCGCCGCCTCTTCCACATCGGAACCGACGCTGCGCAGCGCAGAAGAGATATACAAATAGGCGTGCGGCACATGGGTTAGCCCGGCGATAACGACAATGCTGAACATCGAGTAGATATTCCAGGGAACAAACCCTAAAAGCTGCTCCGCCCAGCGCGAGAAAAAACCCACCGGCCCGGCGGCAACTACGTAGCCGAAACCGAGTACCATTGGCGAGACAAATATCGGCACCAGGATCAGCGGTTCAATAAACCTGCGTCCGGGTAAATCTGTCCTCACCATTAAAAAAGCCAGCACCCCGCCCAGAGGGATAGCAATAATCACCAGGCCAAATGCCAGAATAAAACCCGATTGTAACGCCAGCCAAAAATCAGGATCGGTAAAAATAAATTCAAATGCTTCCAGACTCAGTGTTTTCGAGCGAACAAAAAAAGGGGCTGAGAGGAAGCTTTGCACCACAATAAAAAGCAGTGGGATATAGATAACCAGCGCGGTAATTAATACAACGACGCCACGCGGCAAGCTTTGCCACTTTCTGCGCACTCTATTCATGGTTCATCCCTTTGGTCGATAGTCCACAAAACCTGCCGGGTGAGAAAAAGGTTGCGTCCCTGTGCATAACAGTTTCGCAACCGTGACAGAGATTATTTGGCCGCAGCAGCGCGCCACTGTTTAATAAATTCCAGACGCTTTTTCGGTTCCAGATATTCCAGCAGCGTTTCATCTACCGGGATCGGTTTTAGCGCATCGCCAAGTAATTTAGTCATCCCTTCGACATCATTTTTGCCTTCGATGTCATTACGCAATGACGGAATATCTGACTGGTTAGCCAGGATGCTCTGCCCCTTTTCCGACAACAGATAGTCGAACCATAATTTCGCCGCATTACTGTGCTCGGCTTGTGCGCTAATAAAAGAGACGCGGGACAGCACCAGCGCATAATCTTTCGGCCAGGCGATGCCAAGAGAATTATCCCCTTTCGCCCGCGCCTCGGCATAGGAACCGAGAATATTATAGCCAACCAGGTTTTCGCCGGACGAAACACGCTCCATCATCGTGCCGGTGGAGGACTGTACCGTCAGCCTGCCTTTAGCAATATCGCTGAGCGTTTTGAAATAGTTTTTATCGTGTTTACTGTCTTCCACGGCCAGCATAAAACCCACGCCTGATTTTTCGATATCGTAGGTGGTGACTTTATTTTTAAATTTATCCGTCTGGCTGGCGACTAATTTAGCCAGCGCCGCATGGGAATCCGGCACATCTTCTTGTGGGATCAGCCGTTTATTATAAATAAACACCACCGGCTCGTAGGTTGTTCCGTAAGCTTTTTGTTGCCATACCGCCCATTTTGGTAACTTATCCAGCTCCGGTGAAATATATTCTTCAGCATAATCCTTCGCCAGTTTTAACGCGGTGTCCATAGAAGAGCTCCAGATAACATCGCCGCTTCCACCGCCAGAGGCCTGCTCGCTGAGATAACGGTTGTACAATTCTGTACTGTTCATGTCGTTATATTCAACTTTAATGCCCGGATATTGTGCTTCAAAACCTTTAATTAACGGACCCGCCGCTTTAGTATCCGTTGTGGAGTAGATAATAACTTTGCCCTCTTTGATCCCGGCATCAACCACCTTTTGATATTCAGCCGGATAACCCTGAGGAAGCTCTGCCAGCACGCTGCCGGAAAAGAGAGCCGCCATCATGACGCTCAGAATGTTTATTTTTTTATTCATTTAAAAACCCCTTGCCAGAAAATTTAAACATAAAATTAACATATAGCGTGTCATCCGCCTGTTGCAACGCGACAGATTGTTTTTTCCAGCTTTTGTGACATTGATGCGCTTAAATAAAATACCCTGCAGCGCGTGCATTGTGAGAGCCGTCTACATGTCGAAAATCAGGTTTATTGTTCGTGCAGTAGTGAAGCATTAACGCTCAGTAGCCGCTGAAATGCCGGGTAAGAGAGGAATAATAAAACAGGTGGTGGCGTCACATTATTCACTCGCGAGATATAAAAATTTTTTTAAGCGGGCGAAACCTTTCTCGTCGCCGCAGCGAACTGTGTATGAGCGTTAACAAACCTAACCACTGTGGAGCGCACCATGACCCCGATGAAAAAAATATTTCTTAGCCTGACTTCAGCCGCACTGCTTAGCTTATCTGCCTCGCACGCCTTTGCCGCACTTCCCACCGGCGCAAAAGCCCCGGATTTTCAGTTGCAGGGAGCGCTGGCGGGTAAACCATTAACGTTCTCCTTACAGCAGGCGCTGCAAAAAGGCCCGGTAGTGCTCTATTTCTTCCCCGCCGCGTTCAGTAAAGGTTGCACCATCGAAGCCCATGCGTTTGCCGAAGCCACCGATGATTTTAAAAAACTCGGTGCCAGCGTGGTTGGCGTGACCGCTGGCAATGTCGATCAGGTTGATGAATTCTCGAAGCTTGAATGCCGCGACAAGTTCACAGTTGCCGCCGATCCTGGGGCAAAAGTCGCCGCGCTTTATGAAACAGTCATGGAGATGAAAGGAAAAACCCTCTCAGACAGGACGTCCTACGTGATTGCGCCAGACGGCAAAATCTTGCTGAGCTACACTGACAGGAACCCGGAATCACATATTCAGAAAACGATGGAAGCCGTAAAACAGTACGCCAACGCGCACTCATGATGCGCTGTTAACAACCCTATCCATCAGGAATTAATATGCTGACCGCCATGCTCGCCGCCTTTGCAGGCGGCATTATCCTGAATTTTATGCCTTGTGTATTTCCTATTATTTCGCTCAAAGCGTTGGGACTTATTCGTCATACACAAAGCGCTGCGCAAACCCGCAAAGAGGGTCTCGGTTTTTTGCTCGGCACGCTTGTAACCATGATGTTGCTGGCGGGCATATTGCTGGCTTTGCGCGCCGGAGGCAGTGCCGTGGGTTGGGGTTTCCAGCTCCAGTCGCCGCTGGTGATTGCTTTTCTCGCGCTGATTATCCTCAGCGCAGCGCTTAACCTGCTCGGCGTGTTTGAAGTCGGGCTTTCGTTACAGCGTGCCGGGGAAATCTCGCTGGAACGCGGTGCTTTTGCGCGCGCGGCGTTGACCGGCGCGCTGGCGATTATCGTTGCAACCCCCTGCGCCGCACCGTTTATGGCGGGCGCCATCGGCTATGCGCTGGTGCAACCGCCCGCCGTCGCACTGGTGATTTTCTTTTCCCTCGCACTCGGTTTTGCCGCGCCTTTTAGCCTGCTCTCCCTGTTCCCGGCGCTGGGCAACTGGCTGCCGCGCCCTGGTGCATGGATGAACACGCTTAAACGAGGCCTGGCTTTTCCGATGTTCGCTGCATTCGGCTGGCTGGTGTGGGTACTGGCTCAGCAGGCGGGTACGGCAGCGCTGGCGGCAATCATTGCCGCTTCTGTGGTGCTGAGTTTTGCCGCCTGGCTGTATGGTATGGCGCAGCGTCGTCGCCTGGCGGGTCAGTCACATAAAGTGCTGCACCTCGCCACCGCCGTGCTTGTTCTGGCGGCGATAGCACCGTTGCCCGGTGTTGTTACGCGTGGCGAAGCACTGCCCGACGAGAACGTTGCACAAGTAAAATGGACACCTCAGACGCTGGCGGATAACCGCGGTCACGGGAAAGCCATCTTTGTAAATTTCACCGCTTCCTGGTGCATTACTTGCCAGGTGAACGAACGGACATCCCTGTCGACTCAGGCGGTAAAAGCGGCGCTGGCGAAAACGCAAACACTTTATATGGTTGCCGATTCCACGAAATTTAATGCAGATATTGATGACGCGCTTAATGAGCTTGGCCAGGGAAGCCTGCCGCTGTACGTCGTTTATCCGGCGGATGGCAGCGCCCCCAAAATTTTGCCGCAGGTCTTAACCCCTTCCATTGTGATTAACGCCCTGGCGCAGGCCAGCAGTAAGAAAACATAAGCGACATGGATATCAGCAAGGCACGTGAGCAATGGCCGCAGTTAATGGTGCTGGCGCAAGCTGGCGATCAACAGGCCTACACTCGTCTGCTTAAAGCCCTCGTACCCGTGATCCGCTCGCTGGTACGTAAGCAGATTAGCGATGATGTGCTGACAGAAGATGTGATTCAGGACGTGCTGCTTACCCTGCATCGGGTTCGCCATACTTACGATCCCGCCTCGCCTTTTTTGCCCTGGCTGATGGCCATCACCAGCGCCCGTACGATTGATGCGCTGCGTAAGCGCGGGCGTTACCGTCTACGGGAAGTGGAAAACGGCGAGGTATTTGACGTGCCGTCACCAGACACGTACACGGAGACACACCATGCGCAAGAAGAGCTTTCTGTGCTGTTAAACCAGTTACCGCCGCGCCAACGGCAAATTATTGAGCACGTTCATCTGCATGAGATGAGCCTGTCGGAAACCGCGACGCGCTATAACCTGACGGTTTCCGCCGTTAAGTCGTTGCTGCATCGCGCACTTACTAATCTTCGTCGGTCAGGAGCACATCATGACCAGTCATGATCTGTTGATTGAAAAATTAAGCCGCTCAGCCGGGACGGTAAAACGCCCCTGGAAGCCAGGTATGCGGGTACTCACCTGGGTTGCAATAGCGCTCCCCTGCGGTGCCGCCACTGGTTTACTATTGCAACGCACGCTGACGGACTGGTCAGCCAGCGGCACAATATGGGTACTGTGCCAGCTACTGCTGACTTTTATTACCGGAACCCTGGCAATCAGAAATGCTTTTCTGCTCAGTATTGCCGGTCGCCGCCCGCTAAGCGGAAAATGGTTTGCGCTGGCGGGAAGCCTCTGGTTTGCCGCCACACTTGCCAGCCTGCATCTGCATCATGATACCCCGCTAGCTACTCCCCCGGATGGCCCCAACTGCTATCTGTTTATGATGGTCGTCAGCGTGCCGATGATGGCTATCATGATGGTTTATCTGCGCCGAACCCGGACGCTGTTTCCGGCGCGCAGTTTAGCCGCGGCAGGGGCTGGCGTGGCCTGTATGGCGCTGACACTTCTGTCGCTTTGCCATCCTACACATATCAGCATCGCGGATTTGGTAATGCATCTCGCGGCAGTAGCCTCTATTGTCGGCATTATGTTGATGGCAGGTTATAAATGGGTATCTTTACCGGTTAATAATAAATAAGCGCCGGATATTTAATTTTTAGTTATTTTAAATTAACTAAAAAAAGCGTTAAAGACGCCAATTAAATTAGCCAGCTATATATTATTTACGTTTTGCCTGCCTTATGGCAGGCGTTCACTTCTTCAATAGAATTAATCAGATAGGAAAACAGCCCTATAAAATTAAGTCATCTATGCACCTTCATTTAAAAAAAATTTTTATTATTACCCCGTGAAATAACTTATTGAATTCGTATAATCTTCCAGGTCGTAAATTTTACTATATTACAAACTGAATACGTTTCTCGCGTTAATTCTATTGTTTGCCTGAAATCTTTTGTGTAGAATTCGCCTCGTCTTCAGGAAATCCTTAGAAGATAATTTTTAAGCAGGATAAAAAACATCACCTGCACAATAAAACAGTAGATTTATCAAAAAGTAATATTTAAAGTTATTTTATTTTATCGAAAAAAGTGGTTGCTCGCATATTTCTTGTTAAATAACAGTGAATGTGAATTAACATTTCACCTTCACAGGAGCAACGCAATGAATGTAAAAAACTTTGATGACCAAATGCAGACTATCCAGGATTTGAATCTGTCCTATTTGTTACTGGCGCAGAGTATGATCCGTGAAGATAAAATTGCTGCAGGTTTCCGCCTTGGCTTAAACGATGCCACGCTGGAAACACTCAAAGGTTTATCCTTACCTCAACTTATCAAAATGTCCTCTACGGGTCAGCTTATTTGCCGGTTACGTATTGATGATGAAATGGTGATTGAGTGCCTGACGAAAGACTCGCGTATCGATGCGCTTCAACGCCTCCATACCGGCATTATTCTGTCAAGCAACCTGCTTAACTCTTTGTCTAACGAAGCACATGGAGCTAATTGATGGACGATAATATGATGTCTGAAAAAAGCATTATGTCTGAAATCAAGGATGCTCAGATAGCCATGGAGTTAATCTCTTTCGGCGCGCGCATGCAGGTTCTGGAAAGTGAAACCAACCTCAGCCGCAGAAGATTGCTTAAGCTTTATAAAGAGCTGAAGGGCTGTTCTCCGCCTAAAGGTATGCTGCCCTTTTCAGCTGACTGGTATATGGCGTGGGAACAAAATATTCACTCATCTATCTTTTATAATATTTTTAGCTATTTGCAGAAAGTTGAAAAGAAACGTTCTATTGAGTTGATGATTAAAGCGTTTCGTATTTATCTGGAACACAGCCCGGTTGAACCCGGAAAGAAACCGGTTCTCGGCTTAACCCGCGCATGGACGCTGTTGCGTTTTGTGGATGGCGGCATGTTAAAACAAACGGAATGTGAAGTGTGTGGCGGGCGTTTTATTACCACGCCGGAACATATGTTTAACGGTTTTACCTGTAGTTTATGCGTTCCCCCTTCGCGTGCGATGAAAAAGACGCCTGCGATTAACGTTCCTTTTGCTACTTCATCTGCGCTGCAATAACTTTTATAGCCTGTTAAAAGTACAAAGCCTCTCGTCACTGAGAGGCTTTTTTATTTCCGGTGACCCGTCCTGAATAGCGTTGACACATTCCTGACTCAAACCCGGAGAACGTGATGATGACTGAGTTCAAACGCACCCAACGCGATTATCCTCTATCCTTTAAAATAGCCGTTGTTGAGCAGATC